>NZ_VPBR01000013.1:0-62889 GCF_013418645.1 Acinetobacter sp. YH12132 | reverse complement strand
CACGGGCAATCAGACCATAGCTGACATAATTTAAACCGGCACCGCCGTACTGTTCAGGAATGGTTGGGCCTAGTAAGCCTAGCTCGCCCATTTCACGGAAAATGGTCGGATCGGTTTTTTCATGACGGAACTGTTCTAATACACGTGGCATCAGCTTGTCCTGACAATAGGCTGCAGCAGTATCACGGATCATGCGCTCTTCTGCAGTCAGCTGCTGCTCCAGCAGGAATGGGTCTTGCCAGTCAAAATGTACTTTACGGCCTGAATGTGAATTTACCATTTGATTCATAGCTTCCTCTGCCTGAATGATGTTCTCGTTGTTTGTGTTGATACTATGTGTGAAAAATAATATTTTCAAACGAGATTTTTTAATGCAGATATGCATTCTCCGCATATCTTAAATAAGCATATTCATACTGGAGCTGCACATCGCTCTAAAACCTGTGAAGAAACAATAAAAAATAAACAAATTGGCGATCATAGTGCCTTCATCTATGCTATTTTCAAATACCTGTGCAGATAAAGGATGATCTGAAATGCGGCGTAATATTCCCTCTTTACAGGCCTTGCTCTGCTTTGAGTCGGCAGCCAAGCATTGCAGTTATACTCATGCCTCGCAAGAACTGTTTATTACCCAGAGTGCGGTTTCCCGGCAAATCCAGCAGCTGGAAGAATTTCTTGGCTTAAGCCTGTTTATCCGGACCCGGCATGGAGTCGAACTGACGCCTGCAGGACAGCATTATTATAAAAGTATCAAACCCTATTTACTGGGGCTGGAGCAAAGCACGCTCGATGTGATGTCGCATAAAGGATTAGGTGGCACCTTAAAACTGGGTGTGGTACCGACCTTTGCCACGCGCTGGCTGGTGCCGAAGCTGCATCGTTTTAACCAGCGCTATCCGGAAATTACCATCCATTTGGAAACCAGCACCAAGCCGTTTTTATTTAATGAAAATATTTTTGATGCGGCCATTTATGCGGGCACGCAGCAGCAGATTGATCATTGGCCCGGAATCCACACCCATTTTTTAATGAAGGAAGATGTGGTGCCGGTGTGCTCACCGCAGCTGATTGCCCGGCATTTTCCTGCGGCACAAAAAAGCCATCGCTATGGTTATAACCTGGCTGCTGAACAATTACAGCAACTGCCCTTATTACAGCAAACCACACGACCAACCATCTGGCAGGAATGGTTCCAGACCCAGCAGATTGAGCATGCCCATCCGTATGATGGACAGCGTCATGAACTGTTTTCGATGCTGGCTGTGGCCGCCAGTCATGGCATGGGCATGGCACTCATCCCGCAAATGCTGATTCAGCAGGAATTAACCAGCGGTGAACTGGTACTGGCCTCAGATCAGCAGCTCAGCGGCCGGCGCTCCTATTATCTGGTACATTCTAGTCAGGAAAATTCAGTTTTAATTCAGAAATTTGTAGAATGGATGCAACAGGAAGTCACGCACAGTATCGCCACACAGGAATCTGCCTATGCCTAAACTGATTGTTTTCTCCGGTGCCGGAATGAGCGCCGAAAGCGGGATCAATACCTTCCGTGATAGTGATGGATTGTGGGAGCAGCATCGGGTGGAAGATGTGGCCACACCGGAAGCCTGGGCCAAAAATCCGGCGCTGGTGCAGCGTTTTTATAATGAACGGCGCAAAAATATTCTGAATGCCCAGCCCAACGCGGCGCATCAATTGATTGCCGAACTGGAACAGTATTTTGATGTGGCTGTTATTACCCAGAATATTGATGATCTGCATGAACGTGCCGGTAGCCAGCAGGTATTACATTTGCATGGCAATATCCGGCTGGCCAAAACCTCCGGTCCCGATGCACAAACCACTACCCGCTTTTACCCGATTGAAGGCGCCGAGCTGGATTTGGAACGCGATGTCTGTGATGCGGGTTATCCGCTACGGCCACACGTGGTCTGGTTTGGTGAAGCGGTACCTGCCTATGCACAGGCGATTGAATGGGTACAGGATGCCGACATTTTTATTGTGATTGGCAGCAGTCTGGCGGTCTACCCGGTGGCTGGTCTGGTTCATGAAATTCCGGCCAATTGTCAGGCCTATTATATTGACCCGAAAGCCAATCAGCAGCGTTTACCGGCGCAATATGAATGTATTGCCGCCACTGCAACCCAAGGTTTGGCACAGTTAAAGCCACGTCTGCTGGCGACCCTGTAAGTTGAATCAAAACCATCGGCCAAACACAAAAGGCTCAAAACCAATATATGACCTTGAGCCTTTGCTGTTTTACTGAAGCAATCAGTGTCTTAGCTGACTTGGGCAAAAACTGCTTCCGGTGGTGTTACCTCACTGACCAGATTATGCAGGGCAAAAATTTCATCCAGCTGTTCCTGAGTCAGTAATTCCTGCTCCAGTACCACCTGCTGAATGGTTTTGTTTTCAGCAATACACAGTTTCCCGATTTCATCACATTTGGCATGACCTAGAATCGGGTCAAGCAAAGTGACGATACCGACGCTACGCATCACCGCATCATGGCAGGCCTGTTCATTGGCCTGAATACCCTGAATACATTTCTCATCCAGACTTTTCATGGCCTGAGTCAATAACTGGATGGATTCATGAATCGACACAGCAATCACCGGTTCCATTACATTTAACTGCAACTGCCCGGCTTCGGCTGCCATGGTCACGGTCAGGTCATTGCCAATCACTTTAAAGGCAATCTGGTTCACCACTTCCGGAATGACCGGATTGACCTTGGCGGGCATGATCGAAGAACCGGCCTGTAACTCCGGTAAACGGATTTCCCCCAGACCGGTACGCGGGCCAGAACTTAATAAACGCAGATCATTACAGATTTTCGATAATTTCACTGCCAGACGTTTCAGTGTGCTGGATAAAATGATGAAAACCCCACAGTCGCTGGTGGCTTCAACATAATCTTCTGCGCCAATTAATGGCAAGCCGCTAATCTCTTTTAAAGCCTGCACCGCTTCCTGGGCATAGCCTTTGGGAGTATTTACACCCGTACCAATCGCGGTAGCGCCGAGGTTAATTTCCAGTAACAACTGACGGGTCCGGTCAATCAGTTTTAAATCTTCTTTTAACAAGGTGGCAAAGGCACGGAACTCCTGCCCCAAGGTCATCGGCACGGCATCTTGCAGCTGGGTCCGGCCCATTTTTAATACATACTGAAATTCAGCTACTTTCTTGTAGAAACTGTCAATCAGGTTACGCATCTGCACGAACAGATCATCCAGACTGTAATAAGTCGCTAAACGCAAGGCTGTTGGATAGACATCATTGGTCGATTGCGACTTATTAACATGATCATTTGGATGAATGGAAAAATAACTGCCTTTTTCCAGCCCCAGATGTTCTAAGGCGATATTGGCAATCACCTCATTGCTGTTCATGTTAATCGACGTTCCGGCACCGCCCTGATAAACATCTAAAGGGAAATGCGCACGCCATGCAGCAGGCTGTTCAATCAGCTGGTCACAGGCATACTGAATCGCCTCAGCCACCTGCGGGGAGATTTTCTCAAACTGTAAATTGGTTTGTGCAGATGCCTTTTTCACTTGCGCCAAAGCACGAATGAAATGCAGGTTTTCACCGACCTGCTGATTGGAGATCTGGAAGTTCTCCAAGGCACGCAAGGTATGAATACCATAATAACTGTCTGCCGGCACTTCTTTAGCACCCAGCAAATCATGCTCTATTCTTGTTTTCTCTGTCTGAACCGTAATCACACTGTTTACTCACTATTTCGCACCAATATTGTGCATAAGAAAATCTTAAACCTGTGCCAGCCTGAAACTACACAAGATTGATACGCTTTTTGAAATATTTAATTACACATTCTTTCTGAATGTACTGGATGTAACATAATGTAAATTTACTCCATTTTTAAGCCAGATTTAACAGATCCTCTCCATATTTGCAAAAATAAAAATATCTATGGCTTTATTCAAAATTTTGACTTAATAATTTTCCGCTCATTGCAGCCATTTTTGCAATTGTATCTAAAGCTACAAACTGCAACACAAGACCGCTATAAATCCCGTCGAAATGTTACAGAACGTAATTTTAATTCCATGCTTGAATCAGCTCCTTGAAAAAATGCGCAAAAAATCATCTCGGATGGATGAACGCTTACAGACAAAGGATGGGCATATGAGTCAACTGAATCCCACATTAATTACCTTTATATTTTATATCGTGGCCATGATCGGTATCGGGCTGTATGCCTACAAGGCCACCACAGATTTCTCGGATTATATTCTTGGGGGCCGCAGTCTGGGCAGCGTGGTGACTGCGCTTTCTGCCGGCGCATCGGATATGAGCGGCTGGCTGCTGATGGGTTTACCCGGTGCAATCTATCTGGCCGGATTATCTGAAGCCTGGATCGCCATCGGCCTGATTATTGGTGCATGGTTAAACTGGCTTCTGGTCGCCGGGCGTTTGCGGGTTCATACCGAAGTACAAAACAATGCCCTGACCCTGCCGGATTATTTCACCAGCCGTTTTGGCGACCGCAAGAAAATCCTGCGCGTCAGTTCAGCACTGGTGATTCTGGTATTTTTCGCGATTTACTGTGCATCCGGCATGGTGGCCGGTGCGCGTTTATTTGAAAGCCTGTTTGGCTGGTCCTATACCACGGCGCTGTGGATTGGCGCGATTGCCACCATCAGCTATGTCTGTATTGGCGGCTTCCTGGCAATTAGCTGGACCGATACCTTCCAGGCCGGGCTGATGATTTTTGCCCTGCTGATTACCCCCATCATGACCTATCTGGCATTGGGTGATCATAGTCAGCAAATTGGTCTGTTACTGGAAACCGCACGTCCACATGCCACACAAATGCTGTCCGGTTTAAGTTTTATTGCCATTTTATCTTCCTTGGCATGGGGCTTAGGCTATTTTGGACAACCGCATATTCTGGTGCGTTTTATGGCGGCCGACTCGGTCAAAACCATTCCAGCGGCGCGTAAAATTGGCATGAGCTGGATGATCCTCTGCTTGGGCGGCGCGGTGGGTGCCGGTTTCATTGCCATTGCCTATTTCCAGCAATTTCCAGAACTGGCGGCTGTGGTGAATCAGAACCCTGAAACCGTGTTTATGGAGCTGACCAAAATCCTGTTTAATCCGTGGATTGCCGGGATTATTCTGGCCGCCATTTTAGCCGCGGTCATGAGTACACTCAGCTGCCAGTTACTGGTCTGCTCCAGTACCTTAACTGAAGATTTGTACAAAGCCTTTTTACGCAAAAATGCCTCACAAAAAGAGCTGGTCTGGGTCGGCCGTTTTATGGTGCTGTTGATTGCAATGCTGGCAATCTGGCTGGCCAGCAATCCATCGAGTAAAGTCCTGGGGCTGGTGGCCTATGCCTGGGCCGGTTTTGGTGCAGCTTTTGGCCCTCTCATTATTCTGTCGCTGTTCTGGAAACGCATGACCCTGAAAGGCGCGATTGCCGGGATGCTAGTCGGTGCGATGACCGTGATTGTCTGGAAAAATGTCATGGCCGATACCGGACTCTATGAGATTATTCCCGGCTTTATTCTGGCCAGCCTGAGTATTGTAATAGTCAGTCTGCTCGACCGGACACCAAGTACAGAGGTGATTGAACGCTTTGAACAGTCAGATGCCGAGTACAAAAAAGCCATGCAGGAAATGAACAGCTAGCACAGCAATCTACCGAATTGATTGATCATCCATAAAAAAGGAGCTTCGGCTCCTTTTGGTTTTTGATAGAAAATAGGGGCCAAGATGACGGCTTATTTGGCCTTGTGCTGATATTTCAGTTTTAGCTGCGAGCTTTCCTTAATCACTTCCATCACCGGATAACTGCGGGTTTCTTTCACCCCCGGTAACTGCCATAAAATTTGCCCAGAAATCTTGCGGAACTCTTCCATATTGGCACAGCGAATTTTCACCACAAAATCGAAACCACCACTAATCATGTGACATTCCACAATTTCCGGATGCTGCAAAATCGCATCTGAAAATTCTTCCAGTACATTCGGTGTGGTTTTATCCAGCAGAATTTCCACAAATACCACAAAACTGCTATTCAGCAACTCCGGATTCAGCTTGGCTTCATAGCCCAGAATAAAACCATCTTTACTCAGTTTCTGCACCCGTGCCAGCGCAGCAGTTGGCGATAAATTGACGGCTTCGGCCAGTTTAATATTTGAAATCCGGCCATCTTTTTGCAGAATATCCAGAATTTTAATGTCAGTGCGATCCAGGCTCATCATTCCATTCATAATCCGTATTTATCTCTAAAAATAACAAAAATTATAGTGAGTTATTCGGCATATTTTCTGTGATCATAAATTATATAAGGTATACCGTTCAACTAAAATATATCGTCACAGGATGTTGGCATGAACATGATGGATAGCGAAACCCATTTCGACGACGCGAAACCGCATTTGGATTACATCACTGAATTCAAAGAAAAAAATGAGGCAGAAATTGCCATCAATACCGCATGGCGTCGCCCTGAAAGTGAATGTGTCAGCCATTTACTCGAGCACAGTGAAATTCCTGATGCACTCAACAGCCAAATTTATGAGCTGGCTTTTCAGCTGGCCCACTCCCTGCGTGAACGTAAAAATTCCAGCGGTAAAGCCGGTCTGGTGCAAGGCCTGTTGCAAGAGTTCTCCCTCTCTTCACAAGAAGGCATCGCCCTGATGTGTCTGGCCGAAGCGCTATTACGTATTCCTGATACCGCAACCCGTGATCTGCTGATCCGTGACAAGATCAATCAAGGCAACTGGAAAGAGCATTTAGGCCAAAGTAACCTGATGTTTGTGAATGCAGCGGCCTGGGGCTTAATGCTGACCGGCAAGCTGATGGAAACCCCGAAACAGAACAGCTTAAGCGGTATTCTGACTGGCCTGCTGGCGCGCAGTGGTCGTGGCATTATCCGTAAAGCGGTAGATGTGGCGATGCGGATGATGGGTGAGCAGTTCGTGACTGGTGAAACCATTAGCGAAGCCCTGCAACATGCCGAACCGTTAGAAGAAAAAGGTTTCCGTTATTCTTATGACATGCTCGGTGAAGCGGCCCTGACCGAACACGATGCAGAGCGTTATTTTGATGACTATCAAAATGCCATCCATGCCATTGGCCAGGCCTCTAAAGATAAAGATGTTTATACTGGTCCGGGGATTTCGATCAAGCTCTCTGCCCTGCATCCACGTTATCAGCGTGCTCAAATTGACCGCGTGCATACCGAACTGTATGACAAGGTGCTGCAACTGGCGGTGCTGGCCAAGGACTACAATATTGGCCTGAATATTGATGCCGAAGAATCTGAACGACTGGAAATGTCTTTAGAGCTGCTGGAACGTCTGTGTTTTGAACCGGCACTGGATGACTGGAAAGGCATTGGCTTTGTGATTCAGGCCTACCAGAAACGCTGCTTCTATGTGGTAGATTATGTGGTTGATCTGGCCAAACGCAGCCAGAAACGCCTGATGATCCGTCTGGTGAAAGGCGCCTATTGGGACAGCGAAATCAAGAAAGCGCAAATTGATGGCATGTCAGATTATCCAGTCTTTACCCGTAAAGTGCATACCGATCTGTCCTATATTGCCTGCGCGAAAAAATTACTGGCGGCACCGGAACAGATTTATCCGCAGTTTGCGACTCACAATGCTCAAACGCTGGCCACGATTTATCATCTGGCCGATCCAGCGCGCTATTATGCTGGCCAATACGAGTTCCAATGCCTGCATGGTATGGGCGAGCCATTATATGAAAATGTGGTCGGCTCGAAACAGCAGCAGAAACTCGGTGTGCCGTGTCGTATTTATGCACCAGTCGGTAACCATGAAACCCTGCTGGCCTATCTGGTACGTCGTTTGCTGGAAAATGGTGCCAACACCTCTTTCGTCAACCGTATTGCCGATAAGACCCTAAACATTGAAGATCTGATCGAAAATCCGCATCAGACCATTTTAGCCACAGCTCAACAGGAACAGAAAGTCGGCCAGAAACATCCGGTAATTCCCTTACCGCATGAGTTATATGGCGAGCAGCGCGACAACTCTGCTGGCCTGGACTTAGCCAATGATCAGGACTTGGCGGCATTAAATACAACCGCGCAGAATCTGCATCAGCATCAATGGACTGCCCAGCCGATGGGTGAAGGCTTAACCGCCGAAGACAGTGCCGATGTACACGCGATTTTAAACCCGGCGCAGCATCAGGATATTGTTGGTCATGTACAGGAAGCCACAGCAGCACAAGTCAATCAGGCCCTAGAAAATGCGGTACAGGCACAAGCCGTCTGGGCCAATATTTCCAAACATGAACGCGCACAATGTCTGGAACGTGCTGCCGATTTAATGCAGGCACGCCTGCAACCGCTCATGCTGATCCTCTGCCGCGAAAGTGGCAAGACCTATGCCAATGCCATTGCCGAAGTGCGTGAAGCAATTGATTTCCTGCGCTACTATGCCGCGCAAATGCGTGATCTGGACATCAATACCCAGATCATTCCGCTAGGGCCGGTGCTGTGTATCAGCCCATGGAATTTCCCGCTGGCGATTTTTAGCGGCCAGATTGCCGCAGCGCTGGTGGCTGGCAATACCGTTCTGGCCAAACCGGCCGAGCAGACCCCACTGATTGCAGCACAAGCGGTGCAGATTTTATGGGATGCTGGCATTCCGCAAAATGTACTGCAACTGCTGCCTGGACGCGGTGAAACGGTCGGTGCGCAGCTGAGTCAGGATGAACGGATTCAGGGCATTATGTTTACCGGCTCGACTGAAGTCGCCAAAATCCTGAATCAGACCGTGGCCAAACGTTTAAGCCAGACCGGTAGTGCCATTCCACTGATTGCGGAAACTGGCGGGCAAAACGCCATGATTGTCGATTCTTCAGCCCTGACTGAACAGGTGATTCTGGATGCGGTCAGCTCTGCTTACGACAGTGCCGGTCAGCGCTGCTCGGCCCTGCGAATTTTATGTGTGCAGGAAGATAATGCCGACACGGTGCTGACCATGCTCAAAGGTGCCATGCAGCAGTTACGCGTGGGTAATCCTTATGTGCTAAAAACCGACATTGGTCCGGTGATTGACCTGGAAGCGCAGAACAATATTGAGCGTCATATTGAAAAAATGCGCATTAAGGGCTATCCGGTGCATCAGTTGATGTGGAATAAGCAAAGCGATGCAAGCTTGCAACACGGCACTTTTGTACCACCAACGCTGATTGAACTGCCGCATCTGGATGATCTGGAGCGCGAAGTGTTTGGCCCGGTACTGCATGTGATTCGCTACCGTTATGGACAGCTTGATCAACTGCTGGCGCAAATCAATGCCAAAGGTTATGGCCTGACCATGGGCTTGCATACCCGTATTGATGAAACCATTCATAGCGTGATTGCCCAAGCCGAGGTCGGCAACCTGTATATCAACCGTAATATTGTCGGTGCTGTGGTCGGGGTGCAACCTTTTGGCGGCGAAGGCCTGTCCGGGACTGGACCTAAGGCCGGTGGACCACTGTATCTCTACCGCTTAATGCAATACTGCTCGCAGAAAAAGCTGGCTCAACCATTTGCGGCGCAGGCTCAGCATCCAGCAGCAATGCCTGCCCTGTATAACCAATTGGTGGACTGGGTACAGGCCGAGTTCCCGCAGCAGCTGATTCAACTACCGGAGAAAATTGCCACGGGTCAGAGTTTTAACCTGACTGGTCCAACCGGTGAAAGTAATCAGTATACGATTTTGCCACGTCATGCCGTGCTATCCCTGGCTGAACAGGAGCTGGATCAGATTCATCAGTTACTGGCAATTTTTGCAGTCGGCAGTCAGCCGGTGGTTCTGGCAGAAAACCGCTTCATGCTGAAATATCTGCCGAAAATGCCGCCAGAGATTGCCCAGCGGATTCGCGTGATCCCAGACCTGCTGCATGGCGATTACGATGCAGTGCTGCATCATGGTAGTTCGGTACAATTGCTGGAATTACAGCAAACGGTAGCGCAGCGTGCCGGAGCGATTGTCGGCATCAGCCATCTTAAACCGAATGATCCGAAAATTCCGCTGGAACGTCTGGTGATTGAACGGGCCATCAGCATTAATACTGCTGCGGCCGGAGGGAACGCCAGCCTGATGACGCTGGATTAAAGCCGCTCCTTTTCATGGTGTTATTCCTCTTTGCCAAACCAACTCTCCCTGGTCTCTGTTGGTTTGGCTTTTTTTATCTTTGCTCTCGCAAGTGATGTATTTCCCGGCTTTAATCTGCCGATCTGTTGAGCTGAAGCTCGATTTCTTCCCTCACGCTACCGCAATTTAAGGTTTGCACAGAATATCTTTAGGCATCTGCCTGAAACTTTGTTACCATCCCCTGTCTCAATGGGTTTGTGATTTTTACTGCATATGACTTCATCTTATCAGCAACAACTTGATGCCAAAGTTGCACGTATTTCTGCACAGTTTGCCGAATTTAATCCTCCAGCACTGGAGGTGTTTGCCTCGCCTGAACAGCATTTCCGTATGCGTGCAGAATTCCGGATTTGGCATACCGAAGATGACCTGTTTTATGCCATGTTTGAACGCGATGAGCAGCAGAACAAAAAAGTCATTCGAATTGATGAATTTCCAATTGCCGATGCCAGCATCAACCAGTTAATGCCGGTACTGCTGAATGCCTTAAAAGCAGAACCGCTGTTATCCAATCGCCTGTTTGAAGTGCATTTTCTGGCGACCTTAAAAGGTGAAATGCTGGTTTCACTGATTTATCGCTGTCCATTAACTGCAGAGTGGGAAGCGCTGGCCAAACAGCTGGCCGAGCAACTGCAGATTAAGATTATTGGCCGGAGCCGTGGCCAGAAACTGGTACTGAGCGATGAGTTTGTGGTGGAAGAACTGCAGGTCTTTGAACGCCAGTATCAATACAAACAGATTGAAAGCAGCTTTACCCAGCCGAATGCACGTGTTTGCCAGCACATGCTGGAATGGGCCTGTACAGCTGCCGGACACGCCAATCAGGATCTGTTAGAGCTGTACTGTGGCAATGGTAACTTTACCCTGCCGCTGTCGACCCGTTTTAATCGCGTCTTAGCCACAGAACTGGCCAAATCTTCAGTTTATGCGGCGCAGTGGAATATTGAGCAGAACCAGATTGACAATATTCAGGTGGCGCGTTTATCTGCCGAAGAATTTACCCAGGCCTACAATGGCGAGCGTGAATTCCGCCGTTTGCAGGAAGCCGGCATTGAGATGTCCAGCTATCAGTTTGATACCGTGTTTGTGGATCCACCACGTGCTGGTATTGATGCCGAAACCTTAAAACTGCTACAACGTTTTGAGCGGATTATTTATATCTCCTGTAATCCTGATACGCTGCATGACAATTTGCAGACTTTGGCCAACACCCACAAGATCACCCAATTTGCCCTGTTTGACCAATTCCCTTATACCCATCATGTGGAATCTGGTGTCTTACTGGAAAAGATCTAAAACAATTTGTTTCAAATTATATTATTCAGTCCGAAAAGGAAGATTTTTTAATCTTCCTTTTTTCTTATAAAAACAAGCAACTTAGTTATAATCAAGGCTTATAGCCATCATAATTACGTTTAAACTGTTACAAGCTATCGAAATTTCTAGAGTCTGTTTGCTGCTTTTATCACTTTAGTCGACTTGCATTAATTTTTAAATTGGCTATATTTCGAGCTATGTTAGGTTGCAAATGAAGGCTCTATGAGTTTTTGGCAAAAGCTGTTCGCTCAGGAACAGCAAAACGAGCATAAGAATCAGATTGCTTGTGTTGAAAATGATTGCTCTTGTAAGACAAATGAACAGCTTCTTGAAGCTTTAGCAAAAGCGACAGATGAAGATGTGATTATCGGTATTAAAAAGGTTCTCGCTTCGCGCGGCTATAGCCGTAAAGAGTTGAATGAACTTCAACATTTACCCCTGCAATAGCAGAGTCTGACCACAGAAAAAGGCATTTAGAATTTCTAGGTGCCTTTTTTATTGGTCTGATTTTAATCAGATTTCTTAGTTTTGAAATTTTTTTCATGTATGCTCAAGGGCTTAGATCAGTCTTGATCGTATTTTTAATTCAATACATAACAATAAGGACACCATGATGAACAACAAAATGATCGGCGCTCTTACCCTTCCACTGCTCTGCCTGGCCCTCACAGGCTGCGACCGTATGCCGGCAGAATGTGAAGAAGCCTGGGACAAGATGGACAGCTTGAGCACAAAAATGGGGCTTTCGGAAGAACAACGTCAATTCCAGAAAAAACAGTTTGAGGCCGGAATCAAAGAAATGTCGACTGAAGATGCCAAACGCCTCTGCAGCCAGCAAACCCAGACCCTGGGCATTATTGGCCAGTAGATTTTTCTGGCTCAGTCGCGCAGGCTGAATCATCAATATACGCCAGCATCGGGCCAACTGCGCGGTACTGGCGATGGCGTTTTAAGGCCGCAATATACACAGAAGATACTGAACCATCCAAGTACAGCGCATTCGGTGTCTTAAGCTGCTGCTGAAACAGCCGGGCAAAGTCATAAAAATTTATTGGCTGCTGGCTGATCACAAAATACAGGGTGGCGTCTTTCAGCCCAACGCCATTGCGGATTTTTCTGGAATCGGAATCCGGAATAAAGTTTGGGTTAATTTTTCCGTCAATCACCAGCATCGGGCCAGATTGGGTGGCATATTTCGGTTGCACATTGGCCTGCTGATACTGCTGGGTGGTCATCAACAGTGGCTGCTTGTCCCAGGCCAGTACCCCATTCGGCTGAATCAGAAAATTGCCCCAGCCTTGGGTCTGGGTATTTAACTGGCTTACCCTCTTGCCCTCTTCAATATACAGCCCGACGGGTGCATAATCGGCATGGAACATCCCGGCATTCATGGCAAATTCCAGCTGCTGGCACGGTTGCAGATCATCCTGGAGCGCAGTGAAATAACGATAGGGCTGCTGTGCTGTATTCTTTAATACCAGCTTCAGCTGCGCCATTGATCGGATTTCCGTGACATCAAAATCACCCAGCGTATGTTTCAGCTGCCAGCTGTAGATTTGCGGCTGTGCCTGTGCCCAGTTTGCACTGCAAGCACCCAGCAGAATCAGCAGTTTTAACAGCGGTTTGGCAGTAACTCGTGCAAAGTACTGTCCTAACTTTTTCATTGCATCTGTTCCCTGTTCATCGTTGTATAATTCAGCCATTCTTGTCGCCACCCTGTCGATTCTTGTGCCAAGAAGCAGTACACTAGAGCTTTAAAATACACCTGTCACTTTACTAATGTCACAATGCTCAAGCAGAACACACGGTTCCCTTTAGGGGCGCATCTGATTGTCAAACATTTCGGCTATACCCACCACGGGATTTATGCTGGACGTGGTCGTGTCATTCATTATTCCGGTTTTGCACATTTATTTAAAAAACATCCGATTGAAATCACCAGCCTAGACAAGTTCAGTCATGGCAAACCGGTGCATGTGCAGCATTATGATCAACCCAAATATAAAGGCCGTAAAGTGGTGCGCCGGATGCGTTCACGGATGCATGAAAATAATTATCACCTGATTATCAACAACTGCGAACATTTATGCACCTGGGCCATTACCGGCGTGGAAAGCAGTCCGCAAGTCTTCCGGATGATGAACCGCTTAACCACCATTGGTTATGTCAGCTCCTTAATGAGCTATATGAACAGCATGATGCTGACCCTGACCACCACCTGTTTTGCCCTGGTGCTGTATATTAAAAAGAAATTGCGCGACAAAGCCAAAATGCAGATGCCGACCCATCTGTTTTATAAACGCGATGAAAAGAAATAACACACCGGATCATCTGTAAATCAAATTTTTTTTAATTTAACGTGCTACTTCCTTTCAACGTTTACTTTCCATTTTCAACACCGCATAAAAAAGCCCGCTGAGTCCAGCAGGCTTTTTCAATCATCTAGCAAAATGCGCTTTTATTTGCCCGGTTTGAAGCTGTCTTTTAAGTCCAGAATACGGTTAAACACTGGCGTTTCGCTGGAATGATCATACTGATCCGCCACGAAATAACCTTCACGTTCAAACTGGAAACGATCTTCTGCTTGCGCTTGCGCTAAAGCCGGCTCAATAACCGCTTGTACCACTTTCAATGAGTCCGGATTCAGATTCGCCAGGAAGTCATCGCCGACTTCTGGGTCAGATTCGGTGAACAGACGGTCGTAAATACGCACTTCAGCTTTCACGCCTTTAGTGGCAGATACCCAGTGAATCACGCCTTTTACTTTACGGCCTTCCGGATTCTTACCTAAAGTTTCAGGGTCGATTGAACATTTCAGCTCAATAATTTCACCCTTGTCATCTTTAATGATTTCGTCGCACTTGATCACATAAGCATGACGTAAACGCACTTCACCGCCCGGAATCAGACGTTTAAAGCCTTTCGGTGGCTCTTCTTCGAAATCTTTACGGTCAATATAGATTTCAGAGGTTAGCGGAATGACACGCTCGCCCATATCTACGTTTGGATGACGCGAATGAGTCAGATCCATTTCTGCTGGCAGATTGGTTAACGTCACTTTTAATGGATTCAGCACGGCCATACCACGCGCTGCGGTATTTTCTAGCGACTGACGGATGCAGTATTCCAGCATTGCCACATCGACAATCCCGTCAGACTTCGACACACCAACGCGCTTACAGAAATCACGCAAGCCTTCCGGAGTAAAGCCACGACGACGCATACCCACTACAGTTGGCATACGCGGGTCGTCCCAACCCTTAACAAAACCACCTTCCACCAGACGGCGCAGCTTACGCTTTGAAGTAATGGTGTAATCGACGTTTAAACGGCTGGATTCATACTGACGTGGTACTGCCGCTGATTTTACCTTTTCCACCACCCAGTCATAGAACGGACGGTGATCCTGGAATTCAAGCGTACACAGTGAATGAGTAATGCCTTCAATCGCATCGGATAATGGATGCGCATAGTCGTACATCGGGTACATTTTCCATTTGTCACCGGTCTGGTGATGCTCGGAATGTAGCACACGGTACAAAATTGGGTCACGCATATGTACGTTTGGCGATGCCATATCAATTTTGGCACGCAATACCGCCTGACCTTCGCCCAGCGCACCATTACGCATCTGTTCAAAACGCGCCAGGTTGTCTTCTACAGACGCATCACGGTATGGTGAGTTTTTACCCGGCTCGACAAATGAACCACGATTCAGCTTGATTTCTTCAGGAGTTTGCAAATCGACATAGGCATCACCCTGTTCAATTAACTGCACCGCCCAGCTATACAGCTGGTCAAAATAGCTTGATGCATAGCGTGGCTCGCCATTCCAGTTAAAGCCCAACCATTTCACGTCGTTGGCAATACCATCTACATATTCTTGTTCTTCGGCATCCGGGTTGGTATCGTCAAAACGTAAGTTACATAAACCGTTAAATTCTTCGGCAATCCCGAAATTCAGGCAAATTGCTTTCACGTGACCAATATGTAAGTAACCGTTCGGTTCTGGTGGAAAACGTGTGATCACTTTTTCAGTACGGCCTGCTGCCAGATCATCGGTAATGACCTGACGCACAAAATCTAAGCCCGGCTGTTGTTCTTGCTGCGCAGCATCGACAGAGGCATGGTTACTTGGTGTCGGGGTGTTAGGCAGAGATGAAACAGCATCATTCGGCTTCATAGTTAATAAATCACTTCTAGATAAAAATTTAGGATAATTAAAACGCTATTCCCACTTTTTAACAAAGAAAATAACGTTTTTACTTGCCTTGTAGTTTACAGTTTGCTTATGCTTCTCTCAACCAAAAAACCCATGGCTTTTTTGTCCATGATTAGGAGATAACACAATGAGTTTTCCTCAAGTCGAATTAAACACCAACAAAGGTCGTATTGTTCTTGAGCTTAACACTGAAAAAGCACCTAAAACTGCTGAGAACTTCCTTCAATACGTTCGTGACGGTTTCTATGATGGCGTAATTTTCCACCGTGTCATCGATGGTTTCATGATTCAAGGCGGCGGCTTTGATGAAAACTTCAAAGAAAAAGCAACCCGTGATTCAATCGAAAACGAAGCAGACAACGGTCTGAGCAATGACGAAGGGACCATTGCAATGGCGCGTACCCAGGCTCCGCACTCTGCATCTGCTCAATTCTTCATTAACGTGAAAAACAACTCCTTCCTGAACCACACGGGCAAAACTGCACAAGGTTGGGGTTATGCCGTATTTGGTAAAGTAGTTGAAGGTATGGATGTAGTTGCTGAAATCAAAGGCGTACGTACAGGCAACCGTGGTTACCACGCTGATGTTCCACTAGAAAATGTGGTCATCGAATCTGCCAAGATCATTTCTGAATAAGAATCCCTCTCAACCTCCCATTATTTAAGGGCGTTGGGAGATTCCAAGGAAAAGATTGTGACCTATCTGTTTATTTCAGATTTACATTTGTCACCTGATCACCCTCGACTCGTTCGGGGGTTTTTAGATTTATTACGTACTTATCAGGATCAAAACACCCAGCTGTATATTTTAGGCGACTGGTTCAATGCCTGGATTGGCGATGACTACACCGCCCCTTGGCTGAATGAAATTGTCAGCGCTTTAAAACAGTTTAATGCCGCAGGCAATCAGCTGTATTTTCAGGTTGGCAACCGCGATTTCGCACTGCATGAGGTTTTTTTACAACAGTTTAACGGGCAATTATTACCTGAAATTGACACCCTCACTATTGGCCAGACCCGTTATCGTCTGGAACATGGTGATGCCCTATGCACCGATGATGTATCCTATCAGCGCTTTAAAAAAGTTATTCGTCATCCGCTCGTGCTGCGTTTGTTAAGAAAAACCCCGCTGTCCTTTCGCAGCAAACTGGCCAACGGTTTTCGCAAACAAAGCCGCGCGTCTAAAGAAGTCAAATCGTATGAAGTGATGGATGTGAATCCGGCTGCGGTAACGCAGGCTTTGGCCGAGGTGGATGTACTGATTCATGGTCATACCCATCGACCAGCCATCCATGAGCTGAATGGCAAAAAGCGGATTGTGCTGGGGGACTGGCGTGCGCATGAAGCACTGATTCTGGAAATTGATCCCGAACAGCCCGCCACTCACCTGCAACTGAAACGCTGGACCTATTAAGCAGCAGGTGGATGACTATAAATCCCCACCTCCTGCATCATCTGTCAGGTTAATAATGACCGCTTAATACCCCCCTTCAGGTTTTACCCAGCTCGCTCCGGTTTTATATTTGGCCAGCAGCTCACGCAAGGAATTCATTAATACGCTGGTATCGACACCGACAGCGACAAATTCGGTACCCAGTTCAATATATTTTTGCGTCACGTCATGTTGAGTCGATAAAATCCCGGCCGCTTTACCCGATGCGCGAATTCGTTGAATTGCATCAACCACTGCGTTTTGCACGTCAGGATGGTTCGGATTGCCTTCATAACCCATAGTGGCAGATAAATCTACTGCGCCAATAAATACCCCATCAATGCCCTCGACTTTTAAGATGTTATCCAGATTTTCCAGCCCTGTAACTGACTCAATCTGAATCAGCAAACAGATATTTTCATGTGCAGTGGCATAATAATCCGGAATACTGTTCCAGCGTGTGGCACGTGCCAAAGCCGCACCTACACCGCGAATCCCTTCCGGTGGATAACGCACTGCTTTAACCATCAGTTCGGCCTGCTCCACGGTTTCCACCATCGGAATCAATAAGGTTTGTGCGCCAATATCCAGCAACTGTTTAATAAGCTGCACACTGCCAATTGGCGGACGGACCACCGCCTGTGACGGATAGGCCGCAATACTTTGCAGCTGGGCCAGTGTGGTTCTTAAATCACTGGGCGCATGTTCCCCATCAATCAGCAACCAGTCATAACCGGCATTGGCCGCAATTTCAGTGCCATAGGCATCGGCCAGACCGACCCATAAACCAATCTGCTGCTGGGTTTTTAATTTATGTTTAAAGTGATTACGATAGTCCATCGACAGGCTCGCTATAGTCCACACCTACTTCCATTAAATGCCGATTTTTAAAAATTGCCAATATTCAAAACCGCTGTTGTGATTTGATTTAACACTTAATCGGGCAATAACTGAAAATACGATGAGCACATTTTAAGGTTAATTTTGACAATAAAATTGCAGCGAATATGCCATCAAAGCCATCAAAATGGCGTATGATGCTGAAGGTTCAGCCTTTCTCAATTTATCCTTATTGCTGGAGTATCTTTATGGATTTGCTCGACGTCGTACGCAGCCGCTATACCACCAAAGCCTATGATCCTGCAAAAAAAATTCCTCAAGAGCAGTTTGAACGCTTTCTCGAAATTCTCCGTTTTACCCCCTCTTCTATTAATATCCAGCCCTGGCATTTTTTTATTGCCGAGCATGATGCAGCCAAGCAGCGCATTGCCAAAGCCCTGGTCGGGAAATATGCCTACAATGCGCCTAAAGTCTTAGATTCTTCTCACACCATTTTGTTCTGTACCAAAGCCGATATTAGCGATGAACATCTGGACAATTTGTTGCAGCAAGATGATGTCAGCGGCCGCTTTAAAGATGCCAGCGCCAAGCAGGGCCAGAAAGACAGCCGTAGCGGATATGTGGATTATTACCGCAATGAAAAAGGTGATATTCACCGCTGGGCCGAAAACCAGACCTTTATTGCCTTGGGTCAGATGTTACTGGCTGCCGGTATTGAAGGTGTAGATGCCACCCCGATTGGCGGCTTTAATGAACAGATTCTGACGGAAGAACTAGAATTACAGGACAAGGGTTTAATTCCATCGGTGCTGCTGACCTTGGGCTATCGCAGTGAGCAGGACTTTAATGCTAAACTACCCAAGTCACGCCTGAATAAAGATGAAATTTTCACCAAATTGTAAGAACTACATTACATAATACAGGGACGAAAGTCCCTGATTTCGGCTTGATTTTTGCTTTCCCTTTCACAACACAATAATAATAGACCGGAGAAGAAAGATGTCTATCCTTGCCCAGCTCCCAATGAAGTTTGAATGTCGTCAATGCAATAAACTGTATTTGCATCAATATCAGCAGGAAAAACGCCATTATCCTCATTGTCCGAGCTGCCAGAAAGCCGGTCTGTTACTGGGCATTGCCGAACTTCAGGACCTGATCAAACATCCGCTGATTTTTGCTGCCAGCTTCATCAAATTCAAGCCGTCATCGCATAAGCTAAACACATCACACTGATGATACCCAGACCCAGCCCGATGGCGGTGCTGGGTTTTAATTTTTCTTTAAAGAACAGCAAACCGCTGATTACCCCTAAAATCACCACCAGAATATTCATGCCGGCAAATACAACCGCCGGTGAATCTTTTAAAGCCATATGTGCTTTGACATAAAACGCGATATTGGCAAAATTCAGCATCCCCAAAATTAAGCCTGCCGCTATATTTTTGCCACTGCCCCAGCTTTTGTGCTGAATCAGAATATACCCCAACGATAAAATAAAAGCGCAGATGAACATCAGGTTCAGTACCAGCGCAAACTGCAGGCCTAAACCGGTGGTGTATTTCAGCAACACATCAATCAGCGCATAACCGACCCAGACCAAAGCCAAATACAGCATACCCGCCTGGGCGGACGATGCACCGCCACGATGCGAATATAAAATACACAGTACCGCTGCAATCCCCAACGCAATCCCGACAATTTTCAGGCTATTAAACTGTTCCTGGAAAATAAAATAGGCCGCAGTTAAAGACAGCACCACCGACAGCCGCTGGGCAATTTCGGTTTTTAAAATTCCGGCAGTTTGTAATGCTTTGGCTAAAAACAGGAATACGCTTGGCAATAATACCCCTAAAGCCAGAATCAGCAGCCACGGCGTGTCGGTGAGGGACAGCTGTTGTACATTAGGCTGAAACCACCAAAAACACAGCACACTGGCCGAGGCATAATTCCAGCTGATCATCTGCAAAGGTGAATAGCCGCGGTTCTTTGCGACTTTCAAGAGAATCGACACCACCACACTACAAATGGCCGCTGCTAAAATCAGTTCCATGATCTACTCTTATTTATATGCATTATGTGATCTGCTCTGCTGCACTATAGCGGTTCAGATACAGAAAAGCCCACGCAATGTGGGCTTTTTTTTATAAATACTTCACCAGGAATTATTTATAACGATCTACCATTTTCTCTAAAGAAATTGGACGGATCTTGTCGGCATTGCCCGCAGTACCAAACGCTTCGTAACGTGCAACACAAATATCTTTCATTGCATCGACCGTTTTAGCGAAGAATTTACGTGGGTCAAACTCGCTTGGTTTTTCAGCCATGAAGCGACGCATTGCACCGGTAGAGGCCAGACGCAAGTCGGTGTCGATGTTAATTTTACGCACACCGTGCTTGATCGCTTCAACCAGCTGCTCAACAGGTACACCATAAGTTTCCTTGATGTCACCGCCGTACTGGTTAATGACTGCCAGCCATTCTTGTGGCACAGAACTTGAACCGTGCATCACCAGATGCGTATTTGGCAGTGCCGCATGAATTTCTTTAATACGGTCAATCGCCAGAATATCGCCTGTAGGTGGACGGGTGAATTTGTACGCACCGTGTGAAGTACCCACTGCAATTGCCAGTGCGTCTACATTGGTGTCTGCTACGAAAGAACGTGCTTCTTCAACTGAAGTCAGCAATTGAGAGTGATCCAGTACACCTTCTGCACCGACACCATCTTCTTCGCCGGCCATACCTGTTTCAAGGCTGCCTAGACAACCGATTTCACCTTCAACAGAAACGCCACATGCGTGCGCCATTTGTACCACACGACGGGTCACATCTACGTTGTATTCATATGAGGTCGGAGTTTTACCATCTTCACCCAGTGAACCATCCATCATGACTGATGAGAAGCCAAGCTGGATAGAACGTTGACATACGTCAGGACTGGTACCGTGATCTTGGTGCATCACCACCGGAATGTGTGGCCATTCTTCAATTGCAGCCAAAATAAGATGACGTAAGAATGGTGCGCCTGCGTACTTACGGGCACCTGCAGATGCCTGTACGATTACAGGTGAATTCGTCGCATCTGCGGCCAACATGATTGCGCGCATTTGTTCTAAGTTGTTTACGTTAAACGCTGGTACGCCGTATCCGTGTTCACCGGCGTGATCCAATAGCTGGCGCATTGAAATAAGAGCCATAATATCCTCCCAGGTAATGCTGCATATTCTACATGGGGATTTGTTTCAATTCAGCAACAAAACGTCGTATTTAAAAAAAATCCCTGCCAATGCAGGGACTTTTATACAAATTACTACAATTTGTGGAGCTTTTAGGATTATTGCGCTTCAGATGCTGGCGCTGCTGCGCTGTCTGGGGTTGCGGCATCTGCTGGTGCATTGGCCACTTCTTCAGGCACATCGGTATTGTTTTCATCAAGTACTGGCTGATCAATTGCATCAATCGCCGCTTGCTGTTCTGCAGAAATTTGCTCTGACGCTACAGCTGCTGATGCATCTGCAGTGGTCGCTGTTGCATTGTCGTCTTTTTTAGCACATGCAGTGAAAGCTAAAGATGCAGCAAGTAACGCGGCAAGAGTTAATTTTTGGTTCATCAGAATATCCTACAACCCGGTGATTTTTGATCATAATATTTCAGAAACATGACAGTTTTATGACTAAAAAATGAAGTGCATAAAAAAGGCTGACCGAGGTCAACCTTTTGTCATCTTGCAAGCGTGTGCGAATTAAGCACGTTCTAGCAATACGGCAACTGCTGGTAAGGTCTTACCTTCTACAAACTCAAGGAAAGCACCGCCACCTGTAGAGATATAACCAATTTTGTCTGTAACTTCATATTTGTCGATGGCAGCCAAGGTGTCACCACCACCTGCAATTGAGAAGCCTTCTGATTCAGCAATCGCTAAAGACAGGGCTTTAGTCCCTTCACCGAATTGGTCCACTTCGAATACGCCAACTGGGCCATTCCAGAGAATGGTTTTAGAAGTTTTCAAGATCTCAGCAAATACTTTTGCTGTTTCTGGACCGACATCCAGAATCATGTCATTGTCAGCCACATCTTCTACTTTTTTCACGGTTGCTTTGGCAGCCGCCAGTGAACCCAAGAAGTCATCAAAGTTGATTTCAGATGCATCAGCAACTACCACATCCGTTGGAAGTGGCACAGATACTTTGGCAGCAATGGCTTTGGCTGTGTCGATCAAATCATTTTCACAGAGTGATTTACCCACGTTGTAACCCGCAGCGGCCAGGAAAGTATTGGCAATACCACCACCCACGATCAACTGGTCGCAAATGTCAGACAGTGACGTCAGTACATCCAGCTTGGTGGATACTTTAGAACCGGCTACAATGGCCACCATTGGTTTTTCTGGGGTTTGCAGTGCACGGCCCAAGGCATCCAGTTCAGCAGCCAGTAAAGGACCTGCTGCGGCAACTTTAGCAAGACGCGCAACACCTTCAGTTGACGCTTCTGCACGGTGCGCAGTACCAAATGCATCCATTACGAATACATCACACAGCGCTGCATATTTTGCTGCCAGCTCAGGATTGTTTTTCTTTTCACCCACGTTAAAGCGGCAGTTTTCAAGTAACACCACTTGACCTGCTTCTACCTCTACACCATCCAGGTAGTCAGTCAATAATTTGACTTCCTGGCCTAGTGCTTCGGTCAGGTAAGCTGCGACAGGCGCAAGTGATTGTTCAGCTTTAGGTTCACCTTCAACAGGACGACCCAGGTGAGAATACACCATTACGGCTGCGCCTTTTTCCAAAGCCGCTTTAATTGTCGGTAAGGCAGCACGTAAACGCGCATCGCTGGTAATCACACCATTTTTCACCGGCACGTTTAAGTCTTCGCGGATCAGAACACGCTTTTGTGCCAGGTCGAGGTCAGTCATACGCTGAAAATTCATGTATAGCTCACTTTTTAGATATTAAAATCGCCAAGATTCTAAATGATTATGCAGAAAAAGGTTAGCTTCTTTTGCAGAAAAGCTAACGATTGCCAAAGTTTTGTTATGATAGGAAAAAAACAGACCTGATAATTTTTATGCCTATGTCTATACATCCAGATCCAACCCTGAACCGTTTAAATGTTTTAGGCGAGCCTTTGGCCAGCTGCTGTTTTGACCCGATTACCGGCTATTTTCGTAATGGCTTTTGCCATACGGCGCCCACGGATCTGGGCCAGCACACTGTTTGTGCACAAATGACCTCGGAATTTCTGAACTTTTCCCAGAAAATTGGCAATGACCTGATCACACCGTTGCCTGAAGTCGAATTTCCGGGCTTAAAACCGGGTGATTTCTGGTGTATTTGTGTGACCCGCTGGGTTGAAGCCTATCAGGCCGGTAAAGCACCACCCGTAAAAATTCAGGCCTGCCATCAGGCGGTACTGTCTTACGTTCCCTTAGATATTTTGATGGAATATGCTGTCTAATGAAGCGTCCGATTATTCTGGCGTCCAGCAGCCAGACCCGTAAAGAACTGATGGACCGTTTAAAGCTCGACTATCAGTGTATGACACCCGACATTGATGAATCACCGCAAGGTGAAAGCCATGCCGATGATCTGGCCAAACGGCTGGCTTTTGAAAAAGCCCAGAGTATTGCCGAGCAATATCCTGAAGCCATCGTGATAGGTTCCGATCAGGTGGCGTGGCGTGAAGGTGCGCCCGATATTTTTATTGGCAAGCCCTTAAGCCCGGAAAAAGCCATTCGCCAGCTGCAGGCCAACTCGGACAAAATTGTCTACTTCAGTACCGCATTAAGCGTACAGCAAAAATCCAGCGGCTTTGAACAGACCCTGGTTGAACACTATAAGGTCAAATTCCGTAAACTGAGCCTGGATGAAATCGAGCGCTATGTGGCACTGGAACAGCCGCTGCATTGTGCCGGCAGTTTTAAATGCGAAAGTCTGGGGATTAGCCTGTTTGAACAGATGATTGGCCAGGACCAGACCACCTTGATGGGCATGCCGATGATTCAGCTGTGCCAGATTCTCCGCCAGCTTAATCTGCAGATTCCCTAAACACGGTAATGCAATACCCAAAATGATCAGGCGCCTGTCCTGATCATTTTTTGCGCCACCTTTTCCCTTCTGCCACTTTTCTAAATTTCCTTAAGATGAAGTTCATCACTTGCACCACCGCACAACTCAAGGGACAATAACAGCTAAATTTATGTTGTAGTTATTTGACATGTCTCAACCTTTAGACGTTTTAGGCGGAATCACCGCTGAACAATTCCTTGCCGAATATTGGCAAAAAAAACCGCTGCTGGTGCGTAATGCCCTGCCTGAAATCGCCAATATTCTTGAGCCGAGTGATGTCATGGAGCTGGCACTGGACGAAAATATCAGCGCCCGCTTAATTAAACAGAAAGATCGTGATCCGAACCAGTGGTCTGTAAAATCTTCACCGCTGTTAAAGGCCGATTTCCAGAAAATGCCAAAGCTGTGGACGCTGCTGGTCCAAGCGGTAGATCACTACTCTTTTGATCTGGCGGAACTGTGGAAAAAATTCCCGTTTATTCCGCAGTGGCGCCGTGATGACATTATGGTGTCATATGCGCCAAAAGGCGGTTCGGTCGGCAAACACTTCGACTTCTATGATGTATTTCTGGTGCAAGGCTATGGTCATCGCCGCTGGCAACTGGGCCAGATGTGTGATGCCGAAACCGAATTTGTTCCAGGTCAGCCGCTGAAATTACTGCCAGAGATGGATGTCAATTTTGATGAAGTGCTGGCACCGGGTGACCTGCTTTACGTGCCACCAGGTTTATCGCACTATGGCGTGGCCGAAGATGACTGTCTGACCTTCTCTTTCGGTTTCCGTATGCCAAACATCAGCGACATGATGGATCGCGTCAGTGACAAGTTTTCTGACAACCAGTTGCTAAAAAATCCGTTGCAAGATCTGATCCGCGACCAGATCAGCCCGATTGGACAAATTACCCAGCCGGAACTGGAATATTTAAAAGCCGAATTGCTGGCACAACTGCACAACTCGACCGTGTTGGAAGATGCCATCATGAGCCTGATGTCAGAGCCAAAATATCCGGACAATATTCCAGAAGCAGAAGAAATTGGTACTGGCGATCTGGAAGATGCGCTAGATCAGGGCTATCAACTGATTTTAGAACCGGCTTCACGCCTGCTCTATACTGAAGAAGATGGTGAGTTGCTATTCTGGGCCAATGGTGAAGGTTTGTATATTTCGGATGAGTTTGCGCCGCTACTGAAGCAGATTGCTGATGGTGAACTCGTCGAGCTGAATGAAGACCTGTACCATGAAGACATTCTGGAAGATGTGGCTCAGTTACTCAATGATTCTGTGCTGATGCTGCTGCCAGCTGAAGATGCAGAAGATGAGGCCGAATAAGGGCTTAATCCTGAGGTGATACCACTAAAATCGCCTTGATTAAGGTATAACCGGGTGTAGAGTTCACCTTTAACTCTGCACCTATCCGCGCCAGACGCAGCTTCATACTGCGTACGCCAATACTCATCCCGTGATCGAGCACCCCATGGGTATCAAATCCAATTCCATCATCCTGAATACTTAAACATAAAGTCTGTTCATCGGGAAAATCCAGTGTCACTTGCACATGCTTGGCCTGACTGTGCTTCACCACATTGGTCAGACTTTCTTCCAGCACCCGCATCAGGTTCAGACATTGCAGCGGTGTCGGTTGCACTACCCATTCACTGGCAATGTTCCAGGTGGCCCGCATCTCAACTTCATCCATGAGCTGGCTAAAACGATGACGCACCGGCGCAATCCATAACACCGGCGTTTCCGGCACTTTGGCGCCAATTGAGGAGCCACTGTCAATAATTTGCCGCAAATCATCACGCAGTAATTTCAAAATCGACAGAAACTGGCGGTTACTCATGGGCTGCTCGCTCTGATCAACCATAATCATTGAACGCACCAGCGAAGCACCCAGGCCATCATGCAAATCATGAGAGAGATGAATCCGCTCCTGCAAACGCACATTTTCCAATTCCAGATAATGCTTTTCCGACATGCTCTGTTTTAAGTCTTCACGAACCTCAAACACGCGATATTCAAGTTGCTGGTTAAACTGCTCAATTTTCTGCATGCTTTTGGTGGTGCGAATCCCGAGAATTAAGGCAATAAACAGCGTCACCACCGGTGAGGTATACGGCGATAAGGGCTTTAAATCGGTATCAAACGGTGCAGCCAAAAGTGCAATATCTAAAGCGGCAAAAATAATAATCAGGCTTAAACAGATCACCAGCAGGATATTTTCTACACGTGGTACGCGGAAGGTTAAACGCAGCAGGTACAGGAAAACCCCGAAAAATAGCAGGCTATAGCCTAAAAACACCAGCCCGAAAACGGTTTGTGCATAATCGAGCGGCGTCACGAAAATCCCCAAAATCACCGCCACCGAACAGATAAAGGCGGTTTCTTCCAGTATCGGAAATTTTTTATCAACAAAACGCAGTAAATAGACAATAAACGACAGAATATACAGCACAAAAAAGGCGATATTGGCCTGTGCCGCTATCAGCGTATTCGGGAAGGGATAGGTTTCTGTACTAATAATATTGGAGACAAATAACAGCCACAGCAAACAGCTTAAGGCAAACCAGCCATAACTGACTTCTTTACGCCGAAACAGCCAGATCACCAGACACAGTACGCCCAGGGTTGCCGATAAAATCGCATTAATCACAAATAAGGTACGGCGATCCCAGATCTGTTGCTGATATTCCGTATAACTGTTATAGACATTCTGGAAGGAAACATCACCGAGACCGGCGGATTGAAAGGCATAGCCCCGGACATAGACTAAAATTTCATTCTGGTCGGGACGCAAGCCACTAATCGGTA
This sequence comes from Acinetobacter sp. YH12132, assembly GCF_013418645.1. Lineage (NCBI taxonomy): Bacteria > Pseudomonadati > Pseudomonadota > Gammaproteobacteria > Moraxellales > Moraxellaceae > Acinetobacter > Acinetobacter sp. YH12132. The sequence continues at coordinate 36,035 of NZ_VPBR01000013.1, read as the reverse complement.
AAATCCAGTAGCGTGGCATATTCCAACTTTTGGAGAGTGGTTCTTCCAGATGCCGGTTTGACCAGATTAAATCGCGGTTTAAAAACACCGCACCCGCGCTATTTAAATAATTAATAGAAAATACAATTGACTGGTCCAGCACGGCCGGTTCCTGACAGGACCAGTTCCAGACAATTTTGTACCACACCCCACCGTTATAATCCGGCCAGCGTTCATTCCAGCGATCAGGCAACGTCACAGGTTGCCATCCTGTATGTGGATGGCTATGAATATCCGGTGTCTGTACGGTGCTGACCGACTGAATATTAACCTGACAATACGGGTCTATGGCATAGCTTTGCTCTGCATACGCACTCGATAGACAAAGATAAAGACAACAGCCGCACCAAAACTGGAGCAATCTGTAGATCATAAAATGCCTAATGAGCGCGCTGTACTGACTGCCTTGGTGCGTTTACTCACCGAGAGCTTGCGATAAATATGCTTGATATGACTTTCCACGGTATAGCGCGACACAAACAGCTGCTCGGCAATTTCCCGGTTACTCAGGCCCTGCGCGACCAGATTTAGAATTTCATGTTCACGGTTGGTCAGCTGTTCAATATCTTCATCGGGCTGTTTAAACGGCTTGGCAATTTCCTGCGGCTTCTGCACCGAAATCTGTGACAGTATTTCCCGGGCAATAAAGGGATCAATCGGTGCACCGCCTCTTAAAATACTGCGGATGGCCATGATCACTTCAGTATCATCGCGTTCTTTTAACACATAACCGGTAGCGCCCGCCTGAATGGCCGAAAACAGGCTGTTTTGCGTACTCCAGGCCGAAATCACCAAAATTAGTACACTGCTGTCTTTGGCCCGAAGCTGTTCAATCAGTTCAATTCCATTGCCATCTGGCAACCCCAAATCGACCAGCGCCAAAGACACCGGCTGTTCTTCAATTTTCTGTAATGCTGCTTTTAAATGGCTAACAAAAATCAGCATGTCATTGCTGTAGCCCATTTCAAGGAGGATATGTCTGAGGCGTGACTGAATCATGGGTTCATCTTCCACAATCAGCACAGGGGCCGGTAATATTGATTCTGTAATGTCCACTGTCTTCCCCGATCTTTTAACTTTCAATATAGCGATATTATTAAACGGTTCTCTATCCCTAGAATTAAGGAATTTCAGAGTGTTAGCACTGTTATTTTTATGATTTCAGCATAGCAGCTATTTTTTAATTTTTATAGATTTTATTGCTCATTTTTAAGCTGTGCTAAAGCCCTTGCCAAATTTCACAAATCATTACTTGTATGCCCTATTCAGAATCTGCACAGTAATACAAGATTGAATTCGCAATGGAAAAATCATAACAATGCCAAGTCCAGCCCAAGCCATTCGCCATAAACTTTTAAATACGTTCTTCTCCCGTCACTCGGTCTGGTTTGCCTGTATTTTAATTGCACTGGGGATTACATGGCTTAGGCTATTTTATGAGCCACATTATATTTATTATTTTCTGTCCGATGGTGTAATTAATTCACTCTGGCTAATCACCACGCTGCTGAGTCTGGTCGGTCTGTATGATGTCATTCAGACCAAGCATTCCATTCTGAAAAACTACCCGATTATGGGGCATTTCCGGTTTATTTTTGAAGATTTCCGCCCCGAAATTCGCCAGTATTTTATTGAGGCCGATCAGGATGCCCAGCCTTTTTCCCGCATGCAGCGCAGTCTGGTCTATCAACGTGCCAAAAATGAAAATGCCGATAAACCCTTTGGCTCGATTTTGGATGTGTACGAAGCCGACTACCGTTTTATTGTGCATTCCTTGCGCCCCTGTCCACCGGCTGATCCAAAAACCTTCCGGATTCATATTGGCAATGAACAATGCAGCCAGCCTTATAGCGCGTCGATTTTAAATATTTCTGCCATGAGTTTTGGCAGCCTGAGTGCCAATGCCATCCGTGCCTTAAATAAAGGTGCCAAACTCGGTGGCTTTTATCATGACACCGGTGAAGGCAGCCTTAGCCCGTATCATCTGGAATATGGCGGCGATATTGTCTGGCAAATTGCCAGTGGCTACTTTGGTTGCCGCACCGCAGAAGGTTTATTTGATCCGGAAAAATTTGCCCGTCAGGCCGGTAATCCAAATATCAAGATGATTGAACTCAAACTCTCTCAAGGTGCCAAGCCGGGCCATGGCGGTATTTTGCCGAAACATAAAATTTCAGAAGAAATCTCGCAGATTCGTGGTGTGCCACGTGACCGTGATTGTGTATCGCCATCGCGCCATCCTAGTTTTAGCACCCCAATTGAAATGCTGCAGTTTTTACAGCAGCTACGCGATTTATCCGGTGGTAAACCGGTGGGCTTTAAACTGTGTATTGGCCAGCCCTGGCAATTTATGAGTATCGTCAAAGCCATGCTGGTGACCAAAATTGTGCCTGACTTTATTGTGGTGGATGGCTCAGAAGGCGGTACCGGTGCCTCCCCGATTGAGTTTAGTGACTATATTGGTACGCCGCTGCGTGAAGGCTTACTATTTGTGCATAACACCCTGGTCGGTGCCGGCCTGCGCAGCAAAATCAAGCTCGGGGCCAGTGGTAAAATTATCAGTGCCTTTGATATTGCCAGTACCTTTGCCTTAGGCGCAGACTGGGTCAATTCCGCTCGCGGTTTTATGTTTGCTGTCGGCTGTATTCAGGCACAAAGCTGCCATACCAACCAATGTCCGGTCGGTGTCGCCACCCAGGATAAAGACCGTCAAAAAGCGCTGCATGTGCCATCCAAAGCAGAACGGGTCTATAACTTCCATAAAAATACCATGCATGCCCTGTCGGAAATGATTGCGGCAGCCGGTTTAAAACACCCGGCCGATATTCGTGCCCATCATCTGGCGCAGCGGATTAACGACCGGGAAATTAAAAACTATGCCCAGCTGCATTTCTGGTTGAAAGAAGGCGAATTACTGAGCTGTGAAAATAAAGATGAAGAAAACTTTTATTTCCGTATGTGGAATTTGGCCAAAGCGGAAGAATTTTAAAAAAGAGGCTCAGGCCTCTTTTTTATGAAATGGAGGAAAGCTTAATAATAAGTCTTGGAATTCGAAGCATGCAAAAAGGCTGGAATCAAACCGGTTAAGGCCGCACGAATATCCGGGCGCTCATTAATCAGTTGATGTGACCCTTCTTCCAGCATCAGCAAGGTTTGCAGGCGGAATTTACGCCGGATAAACTCGATGTTATAACGCCAGTCCACAGTCTGATCTTGCGCGCCCTGTGCCAGCCACACCGGAATCCGGCACGCTGGTCGCTGCTCCATTTCCAGCATCCATTTGGACATGGCCAGAATCCAGTCCATGCCCATCATGCGTGGTTGTAACGGATCTTTTAAGCGCACAAAACGCAAAAATTCCGGGTTATGGTTATTGCGTCTAAAATGGCGCGGCACTTCGCGTTTAATCCGGCGGATAATTCCGAGGCCCACCGAATTATGCCACCAGGCACTTTTGGCCGGACGGATGAGAGGTGATAATAACAACACCCGCTCGACAAACGGATTCTCCCGGCGCTCGGCAAATTCCAGTAAATGATGCATCCAGATCGCACCACCGGTACTTTGCCCTACCCCTAGCCAAGGCTTAGGCAATTGATCGGCATTGCGCACATATTGGTAAATGGCGTGTAGCACCTGCTGGTAATGATCAAAATTCTGGATACTGGCGGGCGAGCCATTACTTAAACCATGGCCGGGCAAATCATAAGTCAAGACACTAAAGCCCTGCTCCAGAATTTCTTTGACAATCGGCTGATAAATGCCGCTGTGCTCCAGATAGCCATGCAGTAAAAACACCGTACCTTTGCTTTTTTCCAGCTTGCCCGCTTCAAGTTTAGGCTGAAACACCTGCACATGCAGTTTAAACAGCGGCATTTGCACATAACCCTGCCAATGCTCGCACTCTAAGCTGTCAAAACCGTAAAGCTGGCGATAGGCCTGAATATCCACCGTGGGCGCATAAGGCCGGTTCAGGTTTAAAGGCTCCAGCACCTGCGGCGTGGTATCGCGGCTAGGAACCGGTAAATCCAGCTGTTTCAGCACACTCGGATTTAAAAACGGGATATTCGGCATTATGGCACCTCCCGGCAGTCGCTCGAACCAAACAGCATATCGCGGATGGTGGCCAGCATTTCATAATTGGCACGGCGGCTATGATCATAGTTCTGCTCACTAGGCTGCCATTGGGTCAACTCGGTTGGAATTGGCGCGACCACCGGCACGGTTTCAATGCCGTTTAAGGCAAACAAACGGCGTGTGCGCGGCATGTGATATTGATCGGTGATTAAAATCACCGTTGGTGCGCCGCCTTTTTTCTGTAGCAGCAAGGAACTAAAACGCGAGTTTTCACAGGTGTTCATACTGCGATCTTCCAGCAAGTTGGCTTCAACCCCGCGTTCTGCCAGCCATTTCTGCATATAAGGTGCTTCAACACCGCTCAGCACAATGGGTAATTTATACTGTTTTTCAATTTCTAAGGTTTTTTCTAAACGTAGTCGTGTGTAGTTATTCACAATAATATCTTTTTGATTTTCATGTAAGGTCAGACCGCCGCCCAGAACCACAATTGCATACGGCTGGGAAGTTATTTGCGGCTTCTGGCTATTTTGTTGTTGAATCAGTGCGATATCCTGAAAAATTTCTTCATCAACCGGTACGGTTTCAACCGCTGCCACTTCATGGGTTCTTAAAAATTTCAGATACTGTTCCATTAGGGCCTGATTTTCAGAGCTGTCTAACTCCAATAAATCCTGTAACTGCTGTGAAGGCTGTGCAAGTTGCGCCTCAGATGCGGAAACATCGGCCAGCAATGGAATTTGCGGTGTGCTGTCCTGCTCTTGTTCCTGCTGACTGCGCTGCTCATCCTGAATTAAAGTCTGCAAGGCTTTATAGCGTGCCTGAATGATGGTGAGATTCTGTGAATTTTTGGCCTGAATCTCTTCTTCCATCACTTTTAAATAAGCTTGCCGGGCAATCCACAAATTCGAGCCAGGTTCCAGATTTTCCTGATCGGTCAGTGCCCCCATCTGCTGGCTTTGTGCAGCCACTTCATTGACCTCCACCGGCACAATGGTATTCAGCACTTTTATCACAAACTTGGAATAAAACGGCGAATAGATAAAAACCACCAGACAGCCCATCAGCACAAATAGCACAGCCGCCATTTGTACGATACGCACCATCCAGTGAGTTCTATTCATAAATGCCTAACCTGATTAAAAGGTATTGTGGGGAATAATCAGCCCGGCGTCATTAAACAGCACCGGTTCTGGTTCTAAGTGTATCCCAAATTTTTGGTACACGTCCTGCTGTACTGCCTGATATGTTGCCTGAACATCGGCCAGGGTCGCATTGGCATAATTGACAAGCACCAGTGCCTGCTTGTGAAACATACCGACCATGCCCAGCTGCTTCCCTTTCCAGCCAGCCTGATCAATAAGCCAGCCAGCTGCAATTTTGACCTGGCCTTCGGGTTGCGGATAATGCGGCATGTTCGGGAACTGAATCGCTAGCTGTTCATAGACCGCGGCAGTCACCACCGGATTTTTAAAGAAACTGCCAACATTTGGAAATTGCTGCGGATCTGGCAGTTTACTTTGACGGATCTGGATCACCTGGCGTTGCAGGTTTTCCGCGGTTTGCTCATCACCCACCGCGGTTTTTAAATCGCCATAATTCAGTTTCAAGTCCGGCTGTTTCCGCAGCTTGAACGTGACATGGGTGATGATATAGCGGTTCGGATTTTCTTTGAAAATACTGTGACGGTAGGCAAAATGGCAGTCACTGGCCAGAATCGAATTAAACTGACCGTTATAGCGGTCATAAACCTGTACCGATTCAATAAATTCACCGACCTCAACCCCATAGGCACCAATATTCTGTACCGGCGATGCACCGACCAGACCGGGAATTAAGGCCAGATTTTGCAGGCCAAATAACTGCTGCGTGGTGGTCCAGAGCACAAAATCATGCCAGACCTGACCCGCACCGACGCGAATGGTGCTGAAATTGTCATCTTCATTCAGGAATTCAATGCCCTGAATATCCATATGTAACACCAGCGCCTGAATCTGCTCTGGCAGCAGCATATTACTGCCGCCCGATAAAATCAGCACATTCAGCTGCTGTAACTTGGCATAGTTTAAGGCTGCGATTAAATCATCGGTAGAATGCACCTTAATATAATGAGACGCATTTGCAGCCAGATTTAAGGTATTAAAAGGCTTAAGCTGGACCTGATGTTGAATGTTCATATTCTTAAACCTGATTTAAGCCAATTCTGTTTTTAAAATATTGATCCAGGCCTGTGCACTGGATTCACACTGATCCAGCACGCGTTCAAAGCCATCGGCTTCGCCATAATAAGGATCAGGCACTTCATGACGTGGATATTGTGGATCATGTTCGCTCATTAGCGCCACTTTGGCACGTAGCAACTCTGCGCCATATTCTTCGGCTGCATGACGTTTTAGATGCTGAATATTTTGCAGGTTTTCCTGATCCATCGCCAGAATCAGATCAAAATCCAGAAAATCGCGCGTAGTTAACTGACGGGCACGCAAGGCAGATAAATCATAGCCACGCTGCAAGGCATGTTGCTGGCTGCGCGCATCGGGCGCTTTGCCCGGATGATAATTACTGGTGCCGGCAGAATCGACCCAGATATTCAGTTGCTGTGCATCACAATAATGTCTGAACACCACTTCCGCGGTAGGTGAACGGCAGATATTGCCCAAACAGACACATAACACCTTGTATGGCGTTCTGGATGACATAACAACCTCAAAACTGCTTTCTTTTAAAGTGTCTTATGTTAAGTTATTTGCAGGATGAATCCTATATTGTCACTATAGATAAATGTTGATTTAAGTATAAAAATTAAGGATAAAGCGTATGAGCCCATTTCAATTCCAGACTGTGCCCAACATTATTGCCGGACTGGGCAGCATCCAACAGCTCAAAGCCCTCCTGACTGAACAGAACAATCAACGTGTGCTGCTGGTGACCGATCCGGGAATGGTGCAATTACAATTGCATGCACCTGTTTTGGAAACTCTCGAAGCTGCCGAATGTGATTACCGCATTTATGCCAGCGTACAGGCCGATCCACCGGAACATATTGTGCTGGAAGCCGCCGAATTCGCCCGGCAAAACCAGATAGATACAGTCATTGGTTTTGGGGGTGGCAGCTCGCTGGATGTGGCCAAAATTATTGCCCTGCTGGCCCATCCTGAACAAAAACAGCAACTGCATGACATGTATGGCGTCAATCAGGCGCAAAAACCGCGTTTGCCTCTTATTCTGATTCCAACCACGGCCGGCACCGGCTCGGAAGTCACGCCCATTTCCATTGTCACCACCGGCGAAACCACCAAAACCGGCATTGTATCTGCTGCCCTATATGCCGATGTCACCATTTTAGATGCCAACTTTACCCAAAACCTGCCGGCGCACATTACGGCCGCCACCGGTATTGATGCAATGGTACATGCCATTGAAGCCTATACCTCCAAACACAAAAAGAACTTTTATGCCGATATGCTGGCGATTCAGGCACTTAAACTGCTGAACCAGAATCTGCATCTGGTGCTAAAAGATGGTAACAACATGGAAGCCCGTCAGAATATGCTGGTCGGCTCGATGCTGGCCGGACAGGCCTTTGCCAATGCACCGGTGGCAGCAGTCCATGCACTGGCCTATCCGCTGGGTGGACATTTTCATTTGTCGCATGGGCACAGCAATGCGCTGGTCTTAACCGAAGTGCTGAAATTTAATGCACCAGCCGCCAAGCAGCAGTATGCCGAATTGATGACCTTGCTCGACCCATCCAGCAAAGGCTGTGTAGATGGCTTGTGTGATCTGTTTATTGACCACATGCAAAACTATCTGGACCGCAGTGGTCTGACCTTAAAACTGAATGCCCTGAATGTACCTGAAAACATGCTGGAACAGCTGGCCGAGGATGCCATGTTACAAACCCGCCTGCTGCAAAATAATCCACGCGACATGGAAAAACAGGATGCGCTGGCCATCTATCAGGCGATTTATCAATAAGGCTGAAGCTATTTAAAGTTGTGGTAAATCAAAAATATAAATTTTCGATCTATTCAGGGATGACGTCTTTTTATGAAACCGGTAGCCAAAACCCGCGATCAATATACCTTCTTTTTACCGATTCAAACCCGCTGGTCAGACAACGACATGTATGGTCATGTCAATAATGTCATGTATTACAGCTACTTCGATACCGCTGCCAATGCGCTGCTGATTGAGAAAGCCGGACTGAATATTCATCAGGCCGAGATTATGGGGCTGGTGGTAGACTCTGGCTGCAGCTTTTTAGCCGAGCTGAGTTATCCGGAAGTGATTGAGGTCGGTGTGGCGATTGCAGCGCTGGGCAACAGTTCACTAAAATATGATCTGGCAATTTTCAAGCAGCATCAACAGCAGGCTTCAGCTCAAGGACATATGGTGCATGTTTTTGTCGATGCGCAGCAACGTAAAAGCACCCCGATTCCAAGCGAAATGCGGAATGCCCTGTTGCCTTATCTACGTTCTGAATAAACGGTTGAAATGGTCTGACGGTGGTTATTTCAACTGGATATTCTGCAATTCGCCATCAAAACTTTCGAGCAGCGATTTAACCTGCGGCTCCTGATGCAGCAGCTCACTGGCGCGTTGATAAGCACGTACTTTACGTTCCTGCTGCAAGCTATACGGTGTCACCTCTGTGACCTGTCCATACTGCACTTTCAGGAAGCTGTTCGGCCACTGCTGTTTCAGCGCTGCTTCTAAATGCTGTAACTGCGAATTTAACAATTGCTGATACTGCTCCGGAATATGGAAAACCGACTCAGCTTCAATCTGGCCGGTCATCAGGCCGTGTTGGGCCAGTTCCTGAACCGCCGGTGATAAATCACTATTACGGAACCAGTATTCCCATTTTTCCACACTCCATTCGCCCTCTAAGGACTGCACCGGCAGTTGCAGAATATCTTGCGGCATCAGGCGCTGATCAGCACGTGGAATAGCGGTATTGTCTACAGCAGCAACGACAGGCTGGTTGACGGATGACGTCGGTGCTGGCTGCGCAAATAAACTGTCTTGCGGGCTGGAATCCTGTGGATGTGTCAGCTCAGGCTGTTGTGCGACAGACGAAACCGGTGCTGCAAGTTCAGCAGGCTGTTGAATCGGCTGCGCAGGAGTGGTTTCTGGTAAAGGGGCAATTTCATCAAACAGGAAATCATCACTGCTGGCCTCATCCTGCGTTTCCGGCTGATCAGCGCGATCATCTTCATCTAAATCAAACAGCACTTCATCTGCCGCCGGATCAAAAATCATCTGCGCAGATGCCGCTTCTGCCGGTCTAGTCACCGGATGGTCTGGTTCGGATGGAGATGCAACTTCAGCAACCTCTAACGCTTCATCCTGCAGAAAATCATCTGATGATGGTTCAGCAACGGGTGGGTTTATAGCAGCAGTTTCAGCTTCTAATTCATCCTCAGCTGAAACAACGGGATGCACCGGTTCAGGCTGCGCGGTAGCTGACTCAGCGGCCGGTGCTACAGCAACTGCGTTGCTTTGTGCGCTGACCTGCGTCAAGGGCACTTCATTTGGCTGTAAGGGACGGAAAGCCAGCAGACGCAGCACGCACATCTCAAAGCCCTGCTCCTGGGTAACTGCCAGCTGTAAATCTGCGCGACCTTTGCTGGCAATCTGGTAATACAGCTGTAAATCCTGAGCCGAAATGCGCTGCGACAGCTGGGTAATTTTCTGGTTAATTTCGGCGCTATATTTCAGGCTTAAATCCGGCAGATATTGCAATAAGGCCAGCTCATGCAAAGTCGAAATCAGCTGATCCAGCACCAGTGATACATCCAGTGCCTGCTGACGGAACTGCATTAACAGTGCGCTCACGCGCGCAGTCTGGTTCTGATGAATCGCCAGAATCAGGTCATAAATAATGGTGCGGTCAATCAGCCCCAGCATGTCTTTGACATCCTGATGATGAATTTCACCCTGACCATAGGCAATGGCCTGATCGGTTAAGGACAAGGCATCCCGTAATGAACCTTGTGCCGATTCAGCAATTTGCCAGATTGCATCCTGCTCGGCCTGAATCTGCTCTTTGCTGAGAATTGAAGATAGGTGCTCGGTAATTTCATCTACTGCCAAAGGACGCAAAGTAAATTGCAGGCAGCGTGAAATGACCGTAATCGGAAGCTTCTGCGGATCGGTGGTGGCAAACAGGAATTTAACATGCTCTGGCGGTTCTTCCAGCGTTTTTAGCAAAGCATTGAAAGAGTGCGTCGAGAGCATGTGCACTTCGTCAATCAGGTAGACTTTAAAGCGGCCTTGTGTCGGTGCATACGGTACGTTATCGAGCAGTTCGCGGGTATCTTCCACTTTGGTACGTGATGCCGCATCAATCTCGATTAAATCAATAAAACGGCCTTCATTCACCGCCTTACAGGTCGGACAAACTTCACACGGTGTGGAGGTCACCCCTGTTTCACAGTTCAGGCATTTGGCCAAAATACGCGCAATGGTGGTTTTCCCGACCCCACGAGTCCCGGTAAACAGATAGGCATGGTGTAAACGGCCACGCTCTAAGGCACTGGTCAGTGCACGAGAAACATGATTTTGCCCCACCAGCTCATTAAAATTACGTGGACGATATTTACGCGCAAGTACCTGATACATGTATGCTCCTTTTTACAGGTCTAAGCATACTGTTTTTTTAGTAAATAGTGAAATAAATGACGGGCGCATCCAAAGAAAAATCTCTTGTTCGCGCCAGCAAAAAAGGGATTAAAAATCAGTATATTTAGCAAATGATTAGCCAGTATTTAAACAGACTTGGCCAGAATAAAATCACTTTGCATTTGATAGCGTTTGCCTGTTTGATCTACACGAATCTCGAGCAATTGTTTCTCAAGATCGACATATAACAAATTTCGGGTGTAGACTTGCAGCAGTTCAAGCTGCTGACGCGATGCATCTGCGAAGCGAATCCGCCCTTGAATCACTTCCGGCGCATTGTGCCCGCTCATACTTTCACGCACCAAGGTATAGGTTTCATCCTGATGAAGTTCTAAAGACACCGCCATTCCCGGGCAATCATCACAGCGCGATAAACAGCCCATACAAGGCGTAGTGCCTTTGAACTCACCAACCCACGCAGGAATTGCGGTCTTAGATTCCACCACGGTTTGGGATTGAGTTGAGTTTTGATCCTGACATCCGAGTACAACTGAACTGGCGACCAGCGGAATCAAAATGACTTTTTTCATCTTTGCACAACATCAAATTGACTAGTGCCAGAACATAGCACAAGCTACAGCTAAAAATCATCTCAAACTGTTTAAAACCAGCCCTTTCGGCCTTTTAACACACCATCGGCACAGCGTAAGGTTTCCTGGGTTAATCCCCACAAGCGATAATCGCCGGTGATGGAACCGGTCGGAAAATTATGGGTATAAGCAAAACTTAAATTCCGCTCTGGATCACACCAGGCACCTGAGCCATTAAAACCAATATGACCAAAGCCCGACGATGCCGACTTGCCCAGGCTCAAAATGCGGTGATAGCCCAAACGCCAATGCATCGGCAGCGGCATCACCCGGTCACGGGCGGTATATTGCACCTGACTTAGGGCCTGAAACACCTGTGGTGAAATCAGTCGTTGCCCCTGCCATTGGCCACCCTGCGCCAGCATGGCATAGATTTTGGCCAGACTTTGTGCGGTAAATACCCCGGAGGCTGCCGGCACAATCGCCTGTAAACCGGCATCACTAAAGAATGAAAATTTCTTCATGCCTTTGGGAATCATGGCATCCTGAAAATCTTGCGGATGTTGTCCACTGAAGGCCATCAGCTTTTCTAAAGGCGATGCGGTACGTGCAGGTTTAGCAACAGCCTGTTTTTTGGGAGGCTGGGCAGATTGGGCGGGCTGAGATGTGGCAAACGGTCGCGCCACCCGCGCTAATTCCTCTACCGGCACGCCAAAATAAGCTCCGTTTAATTCCAATGGCTCGCTTAAATGACGCTGCATCAATACAGCCAAGCTTTCATTACAGGCTTTTTCCAAGACACCACCGACCTGCCAGCCAAAGGTCAGGGGCTGATAGGCTGCATCACTGTTCGGCAGAAAACGCGGTTTGGCCGCAGCAATGACCTCCAGCATATGCGACCAGTCGGCCATTTCCGAGGCATCGGCAATCAGATTACGGATATCGTATAAACCACTGCGATGGCACAGCATCTCTCTTAAAGTCAGCTGCTGTTTGCCCTGCGCTGCAAATTCTGGCCAATATTCAGCCACCGGCACATCATAATCCAGCCGCCCCCGACTCACCAGAATATGTGCCAGCGTGGCCAGCACGCCTTTTCCGGTGGAATAACAGACCGACAGACTATCCGGCTGCCAGGCCTCATTGGCAGATTTTTGACCGGTATAAATATCAACGACTTTATGTCCCTGAAAATAAACTACCAGCGCGGCGCCGCCTTGCGTTGAGCGGGCATCCTGAAAACGGCTAAACAGATGGGCCAAATCTTTAAACGGTTCTTCCACTGAACCACGATAATTCTGAATATCTGCACGCAGATAATCTTTTATGCTGTTCATGCATCCTTTCCAGCAACAAGGTGAACAATTAAAAAGCCCAAATCCGGTTTGGACCTAGGCTCGATGACTTAAAGCGCGTGAATGCTACCGCTGACATGCGGTTTTTGGTTCTTCTTGCTACGAATCAGGAAGTCAGTATTTTGCGCCTGCTGCGCCGTCAAGAATTCCACCTGAGATGGCAGATACATTGGCAATTTAAACCAGACATCAGCTTCATACGCATCTGGCAACTGGATATTGGCCAGCGCTTTGGCTTTACTCCACATGCCGTGTGCAATGGCCTGTTTAAAACCAAAGGCTTTGGCGGTTAACGCATGAATATGGATCAGGTTAAAATCTCCCGATGTCAGCGCATAACGACGACCAGTATTTTCCGACACATCCCACTGTCCTACCGGTACATAGTTAGGTACGGCACTTTCTGCTGCTTTAGCCGCAGGCTTGCTGCTGCTTTTCTGACGCGACAAATAGGTGGTTAAACCTTCCATCACCACTTCATTGCCAACTTTAGCAGTGGTGATAAAATCAAACTGTACGCCTTTGTCATGTGGCTGCAATTCACCAAACTTGCAGGATAAAGTCAGCTGCTCATTCACGCCAACTTTACGGTATTGCTTGAGCTGATTGCGGATATGCACCAGACCTAAAATCGGAAATGGGAAAGCTTCCGCAGTCATCATGTGCATTTGCAGGCTTTGCGATAACACCGCCAGATAAATGGCCGGAATATAGCCGTTATTTTTAAAACCACAGACTTCGTTATAGGCTTTCAGATGCTTCTGGTCGACCTTGAATGAATCCACCACATATTCAACTTGCGGCAGAACTTTTTCACCCTTCGGCTTTTTAAAAATTAAGCCCTGAATCACTTTTGGATAGGCTAAATACGGCTTGGGAAGTTGACTAAAATGGCGAGTATTCATACTGAACCTTTGGAATATTTATCTTTTAAATCACCCTTTCTTTAATAAGAATTGGGTTTTCTATTTTAATTCCCTCAAATCCCTCCCGACCTCCCTTCAAAAAGGGAGAAGAAGTCCCCCTTTATTAAAGAGGGATTTTAGGGGGGATTCCGAGTGAGGGATATATTAAGCCCCTAACAGACTCTGACCACAAACACGCACCACGTTACCATTTAAACCTGTAGATGCAGTTGAGGCAAAGAAGGCAATGGTTTCTGCGACATCAACCGGTAAACCGCCCTGACTCATCGAGTTCATACGGCGGCCCGCTTCACGAATGGCAAACGGAATGGCCGCAGTCATTTGGGTTTCAATAAAGCCCGGAGCCACAGCGTTAATAGTCACACCATTTTTCAGCACCGGTGCCGTATATTTCACCACTCCAATCACGCCTGCTTTTGATGCTGCATAGTTGGTTTGGCCCAGGTTACCGGCAATCCCTGAAATCGAGGATACGCAGATGATACGGCCATTGGCATTCAGACCGTCATTTTCCAGCAGATAGTCGTTCACGCGTTCAATAGCAGCCAAGTTAATGTTAATCACCAGATCCCACAGTTCAGGCTTCATATTGGCCAGTGTCTTGTCACGGGTAATACCGGCATTGTGCACGATAATATCCAGACCGCCCTGTGCAGCGGCTGCCGCTTTAATCTGCTCGCCCGCATCAGCGGCGGTAATATCAATTGCCAGGGTTGAACCCCCAATTTCAGAGGCAACACGGTCCAAGTCAGCTTGTTGCTGTGGTACGTCCAGACAAATCACATGCGCGCCATCACGTGCCAATACATGCGCAATCGCTTCACCAATACCACGGCTGGCACCAGTCACAACCGCGGTTTTACCTGCCAGTGGTTTAGCCCAATCCACATCGACCGTGTCTGCTTTAGAAACACGAATCACCTGACCCGATACATAAGCCGAACGCGGTGACAAGGCAAAACGTAAGCTCGATTCCAGGTTCGCTTCAGCGCCGTCATCAACATAAATCAGATTGGCGGCAATGCCTTTTTTAAACTCCTTCCCGACCGATTTAACAAAGCCTTCCAGCGCACGCTGTGCAATTGCATGTTTTACCGTTTTGGCGGTTTCCGGTGTGGTGCCGATCACCACTACACGGCCAGAGGCCTGAATCTGGCGCGCCACCGGATTAAAGAAGTTATAGAGCGCATTTAACTGTTCAGAGTTCTGAATGCCTGAGGCATCAAAGACCACCGCTTTAAATTTAGATTCTTTATCGCCCGCGTTAAAAGCACACAGGTTTAAACCGGCTTGTGCAGCAGCCTGCTGTAATTCTGCATTATTGCCGGCATAGCTGTTGGCATGGATATTGGCCAGAACCTGGGCAATTGCACCTGATAATGTGCTTTCCGGCGCTGCGCCCAACAAAACTGCACCCTTGACCACAGGCGTCGCGCTGTCAAAACGCTCAAGGAAAGTTGGGGATGGCAGGCCTAAATTTTTAATGACAAATTTACCAATTGGAGATTTTGCAAAAGCTTGGTATTGGTCAGTCATGATTATTATCTCTCAGACAAAATGAATTTGTGATTAATCTAAAGTTATCCTTTAGCTTCAATATGATGTCAGATACTTTGTATTTCAATAGATCGATCAGTTTGTTATGAATAATACTTGAGATCATATACAGATGACTTGACCTGAAAGCATTCTGCAATGTCATTGTAGTCAATTCAGGCTATTCTAGATTATGCTAATGTAACCCCTAAGAAGATCATCAACATGCTTGGAAAAGCCTTATGAGCAAAACAACTCAAGAAAATCCGGCGGTCGAAAATTCTGCTACAGAAACTGTGTCAAATACATCAAAAAGTACAACGCGTACAACCAAAAGTTCTGGCACGGCAAATTCGTCAGCAAACCCTGCGGCTAAACCTGCACGCACCCGTGCGGCATCTACCCGTAAAAAAAGTACAACCCCTCCTCCTTCTGAAACTACAACTGAAACATCTGGTCAACAGGATAATACCATGAGCCAAAACACTGTCCGTCGCGTTGCGATTATCGGTGGTAACCGCATTCCATTTGCACGTTCAAATGGCGCTTACTTCACTGCCTCAAACATCGATATGTTCACCGCCGCTTTAAATGGTCTGGTAGAACGTTATCGTTTAGAAGGCCAACGCCTCGGTGAAGTCGTTGCCGGTGCCGTACTCAAACACAGCCGTGATTTTAATATGACTCGTGAGTGTGTACTGAACACTGAATTGGCTCCTGAAACACCTGCTTACGATATTCAGCAAGCGTGTGGAACCGGTTTGCAGGCAGCTTTTTTAGTGGCCAATAAAATTGCTCTGGGCCAAATTGAAGTCGGTATTGCTGGTGGTGTCGATACCACTTCCGATGCCCCGATTGCTTTTGGTGACGGTTTACGTAAAGCCCTGCTGGAGCTGAATATTGCCAAAACCGGTAAAGACCGCTTAAAAGCGCTGACCAAAATCAATATCAAAGACCTGATGGATGCACCGAAAAATGGTGAACCACGTACCGGTCTGTCAATGGGTGACCATCAGGCGATTACTGCGCTGGAATGGGGCATCTCGCGTGAAGCGCAGGATGAACTTGCTGCATCTTCACACCAGAAAATGGCAGCCGCCTATGAAGCAGGTTTCTTTGATGACCTGATCACACCATTCTTAGGTTTAGAGCGTGACAACAACTTGCGCCCGGATTCTTCAGTAGAGAAACTGGCTAAACTGAAACCAGCCTTTGGTAAAGGTGATGCGCGTACCATGACCGCAGGCAACTCAACCCCACTGACCGATGGTGCATCTTGTGTTCTACTTGCTTCTGAAGAATGGGCCAAAGCCAATGGTCATGACGTACTGGCTTACTTAACCTTCCAGGAAACGGCTGCAGTTGATTTTGTCGAGAAGAAAGAAGGCCTGCTTATGGCGCCAGCCTATGCCGTACCACGGATGCTGGAACGTGCCGGTCTGACTCTACAAGACTTTGACTACTATGAAATTCACGAAGCTTTTGCTTCACAAGTGCTGTCGACCTTAAAAGCCTGGGAAGATCCAAAATTCTGTAAAGATCGCTTAGGTCTAGAAGCACCATTGGGTTCAATTGATCGTAACAAGCTGAACGTAAAAGGTTCTTCTCTGGCTGCTGGTCACCCATTTGCTGCAACCGGCGGACGTATTCTGGCGACTGCTGCCAAACTGCTGAATGAAAAAGGTTCAGGTCGTGTGCTGATTTCAATCTGTGCTGCAGGCGGTCAAGGTGTAACAGCGATTGTCGAGAAGTAATTTCCCCTGCCTTCACTGAAAAAGCCACTGCCTGGTGCAGTGGCTTTTTTTATGGACGTTTTATTACCTTTTTATTGTCTGCTCTTAAATTCATCAGACGTATTTTAAACAGACTCACGATAGGCCGGTGCATAGCCCAAACGTACCTCAATCGCGTCATAACCCCACTGGAAGATAAAGGTATAGACCAAAATACATAAGGTCAGGCTTAAATCCAGCAAAAAGGCCTCGGGCAGACTCATCTGCATGGCATAGGCCACCATTGGAATGGTGGCTAACATTAAGCCACCCTCAAAACCAATGGCATGTAAAATCCGTACTTTCACCGTACGCTGGATCTGTCTGCGTGCTTCAAATTTTTCAAAAAAATGATTAAACAGCATATTCCACAAGACCGAGGTTACTGCCATGGCCACACCCAGGCTACCGGTCACTTCCAGCGGCATCTTGAAAATCAGGCTTAAAGCCAGGGCAATAATCACCAGTAAAATCAGTTCATAACTCAAGGCATGAATTAATCTTCTTTTCGACAGCAGCATGTTAAACCTTATCCATTTCATCAATTGCTGCCATCTTATTTTTAAATTATCGACAAATCGAGTTAGAATCTTTCAATATTATTGACTGGTTACTGCCCATGAATGTGAATCAGGAACAGCTGATCATTTTTAAAACCGTGATTGAATGCGGTTCTTTTTCCGCAGCGGCGCGACAACTGGGAAAAGTGTCATCTGCAGTAAGTATGTCAATTGCCAATCTGGAAATTGACCTGAACCTGAATCTGTTTCAACGCATCGGGCGTGAACCGGTGCCCACCGCACAGGCGCTGACGCTGTATGAAAAGACCGAACAACTGCTGGTTGAAATGAACCAGTGGAAACAGCATGCCGCAGCGTTAAGTGAAGGGTTGGAATCGGAACTGAATATTGTGGTGGTGTCCGAGCTGATTCATAGCGACTGGACCCAATACATTGCCCTGCTGCAGCTGGAATTTCCAACGCTACAGATCAATATATTTTCAGCGCCACAGGAAGATGCCATGCACATGCTGGTCGAACAGTCGGCGCAACTGGCAGTAATGTTTGAACATGAACAGCTCGACAGTGGCGAGCAGTTTGTAGAACTGAAACGCGAAGCCTTGGTGCCGGTGGCGGCCCGAGATTTTGCCTTGGCTCAACAGGCACCGGTCAGCTTTGAAGCTATTTTGCACAGCCGGCAAATTGTGGTGGCCAGCCGTGACCGTCGTATTCAGCCGGAACTGTTATTTTCCAAACAGTACTGGCGCACTGATAATCATCATACTGCCTGCTCGTTAATTTTACAGGGTCTGGGCTGGGGTGTGTTGCCGCTGCAAATGCTGAATGAAAACCCGAACTTAAAGCAGCAACTACAGGTTTTGGACTTTCTGGATTTCTCGCCCAAGTTTGAATATTTTGTCGATCTGGTCTGGAGCCGTGAAAGCAAACTGGGGCTGGCTGCTCGTTTTTTGATTAATCACTTGCGCAATCAACGAAAAAGCACAAATTAGACACTGATCTGTAACGCTTTTCACTTGGGTTAAATCCAGTTTGTGTTATAAATAATTGCATAAGCAATAACCGAACAACTAGAGAAGCGGATTCAATGACACAGAACGCCTTAAACCAATTAAAACGCTTAACAACTATTGTGGCCGACAGCAGTGACTTAACTGCCATTGAAAAGTTTCGTCCTTTAGATGCAACAACCAACCCGTCTTTAATTACCGCGGCGGCTGAACAGGCCGACAGCAAACCGCTTTTAACCGAAGCCTTTGATCAGGCCAAAGCGGAAGGTTATCAGCAAGACGAGCTGATTGAACGCACCATTGATATTTTAACCGTCAAGTTCGGGGTAGAAATTCTTAAACTGATTGATGGCCGTGTCTCGACTGAGGTAGATGCCTCGCTGTCTTATGATACAGATGCCACTATTGCCAAAGCCAAAGAACTGCTGGTGCTGTATAAAGAATATGGCATTGATCAGAAACGCATCCTGATTAAAATTGCTTCGACCTGGGAAGGCATTCAGGCTGCAAAACAGCTGGAAGCAGAAGGCATTCATACCAATTTAACCTTGCTATTCGGTCTGCATCAGGCACATGCCTGCGCTGATGCCAACGTGACCCTGATTTCCCCTTTTGTCGGGCGTATTCTGGACTGGTACAAAAAAGCCGAAAATGTCATGTACTACCCAATTGAAAAAGATCCGGGTGTGCTGTCCGTGAAAAAGATTTACCAGTTCTACAAACAGCATGCGGTGAAGACTGAAATCATGGGTGCCAGCTTCCGCAGTATTGATCAGGTCTTGGCGCTGGCCGGTTGTGACCTGTTAACCGTATCACCCAACCTGCTGGCCGAACTGGAACAGGATGAGCGTGAAGTCACAGCACAACTCTCAAGTGACACGATTGAAGCTCAAGGCGAGCTGGAGCCGATCACAAAAGAGAAATTTAAACAGCAGCTGGAACATGACTTAATGGCCTTCCAGTTACTGCAAAGCGGTATTGATGGCTTTATTAAAGCGCGTGAACAGTTAAGCCAGTTATTGCGCCAAGGCTTTGGTATTGATGCCGAAATTAAAGCTTAATTTTTCTGTTTAGCCGCGCCGCTGTGCGCGTATTCCAGGCCGATGTTGCTATATAATGCTGCATCGGCCTTTTTAGTTCTCTGGATTTCCTGTGTTTGGTATCACTGACGTAATGACGTTCATTATTGGAACCATTTTAATTGTGATCCTGCCCGGCCCCAACTCTTTATATGTGATGTCAATTGCCTCACGCTTTGGCATTAAAGCCGGCTATCTGGGCGCTTTAGGCGTTTATACCGGTGACCTGATTTTAATCCTGTGTACCGCCTTTGGCGCAGCCTCCGTGCTACACAGTTTTCCATGGCTGTTTATAGCGCTGAAAATGATTGGCGCGCTGTATTTAAGTTATTTGGGCATACGTCTGATGATTGCCGCCTATCGCACCTGGCAGCCCGAGAAAAGCCGCTCGACTCAAACCAAGAATAGCAGCAGTACGCCAGAACAGGTTCATCCTTTTCGCACCGCATTAACCATTAGTATTTTAAATCCGAAAGCGATTCTGTTTTATCTGTCTTTTTTTGTGCAATTTGTTGATCCGGCCTATCCTTATCCGGCGCTGACCTTTACCCTGCTGGCCATTATTCTGCAAATCATCAGCATGAGTTATCTGTCAATTCTGATTTTTTCCGGAATGAAACTGGCAACCTATTTCAACCGGAATTACCGCCTTACCGCGAGCGGTGTGGCCGCAGTTGGCCTGCTGTTTTGTGGTTTTGGCTTAAAACTGGCCAGCTCGACCCTATAAAAATCAAGCAAAATTTTTAACTTCTGATAAAGATTTGAACTTTTAGATGGCCATTGAAAGGCGTATGATTTATCGGCTTTCTCTCCCATTTTTATTGTGCAACGGATTATGCAAAAGCTTATACATGATTTTTCTATTCCGGCTGTTTTTGCTGGATTTATCACTTTTTTAATTGGTATTAGTGTTTCTGCCGTACTGGTGATTCAGGCGGCGCAAACTTTAGGGGCCACAGCCGAACAGATTACCTCCTGGTTCTGGGCTTTGGGTCTGGGCATTGGCCTGTCTGGCTTGCTGCTCTCGTGGAAATACAAATATCCGGTGTCGACGTCCTGGTCAACCGCCGGGCTGGCCCTGATTATTGCCACGGGCAGTGGTTATAGCCTGAATCAGGCCATTGGGGCTTTTCTGGTGTGCGGCGTGCTGACCGCACTGTTGGGTTTTTTCGGGATTTTTGAACGTCTGTTTCGCTATATTCCACAAAGCCTGACCAGCGCCATGCTGGCCGGCGTACTGCTAAAATTCGGCATTGCCTTGTTCGCCAGCATTCAGCATGAATGGGCATTTATCCTGTCTTTACTAGCAGCCTATGTACTGTCAAAACGCTTCTGGCCACGCTATAGCATTGTGCTGACCGTAATTGCCGCGATGCTGCTGTGCCCGCTGGTACTGGATTTCCATTTTCCTGTGGTGAGCTGGTCATTGGCGCAACCGGTGTGGATCAGTCCGGAATTTAGCCTGCCCGCTATTTTAGGTCTGGCTTTACCTTTGCTGGTGATTAATCTGGCCTCGCAATATTTACCCGGCATCGCCATTATTAAAAGCTATGGCTATCAGCCGCATGTTAATCAGTTGCTCGGCTGGACCGGTACCGCGCAGGCCGTGTTATCGCCTTTTGGCTGTTATAGCGTGAATATTGCAGCGATTAGTGCCGCCGTCAGTCTGGATCATCAGGTGCATCCGGACCCATCAAAACGCTATATTGCCGGCATGAGCTGTGGCCTGTTTTATATCCTGATGGGCTTGTTTGCCGCCACCTTAACCAGTCTGCTGATGTCTTTTCCGGCAGTGCTGATTACTGCATTGGCCGGTATCGCCCTGTTTGGCACCATCGGCCATAACGTCTTTATTGCCTTTAAAGAGGTCGATGACCGGGAAGCCGCATTAATGACCTTTTTACTAAGCGCTTCAGGCATCCAGTTCTGGGGCATTGGCTCGGCCTTCTGGGGACTGGTTTGCGGTGTGGTGGTGTTACTGGTGATGAAATTTCCCTGGAAAGCCAAATCCTAAAGACTAACATGATGACCAGCAGATTTTAGGGCGCGGATCTA
This sequence comes from Acinetobacter sp. YH12132, assembly GCF_013418645.1. Lineage (NCBI taxonomy): Bacteria > Pseudomonadati > Pseudomonadota > Gammaproteobacteria > Moraxellales > Moraxellaceae > Acinetobacter > Acinetobacter sp. YH12132. The sequence continues at coordinate 14,451 of NZ_VPBR01000013.1, read as the reverse complement.
TCTGTCTGATCCGCTTTACTATAATCGGCCAGAAATGACAGGGTCTGCTCAAAAGTCTGCTGGCTTTCGGGCAGATGCATTAAGAACTGATATTCATGAATCAGCCAGCGTTTAGAGTCGGGATAAAATACTGCTTTTACTGGCACCTGCTGCTGCTTTAACACTTCTAACAGCGGTAAAGATTGAGTATCAGTCAGAAAATCCTTATTGCCGCCACTTAAAAATACCGGTGGAAACGCGGGAGTAATATGCTGAATCGGTGAAATCTGCTGCAGAAATTCCGCATCCTGTTTGCGGTCGCCGGTATAGGCCTGCACCATGTTATAAATGCCCCACTCGACAATTTTGATTTCATCCGGCGCGGTTTTAATAAAATACGGTAAATCATAAATCCCGCAGTGCAAAATCACCCCTTTCAGCTGTGTTAAGGCCAGAACCGGCACAAATTCCGAATGCGCGGCAAATTCCGGATTACTCAACAAGGCTGCATAATGGCTGGCCAGATTGGCACCGGCAGAATCTCCAGCCAGAAATAGTTGCTCGGCATCAACACCAAACAGCGCGCCATGTTCCTGAATATAGGCCAGTGCCTGATTAATCTGGTGTAACTGGGTGGGATAAGTCGCCGCTGGCGCCAGTTGATATTGCAGTGAAAACACCGGATAACCGGCATCTGCCAGCCGTTTAAAATAACCGCGCGCATGGGCTTTGGAACCGGAAATCCAGCCACCGCCATGAATCCAGACCACGGCCGGGCGTAATCCGGTATCATCAGGTGTCTGTGCTGGCAAATAGACATCCAGGCTTAAATCCGGATCTTGCTGATACTGGATATTTTCCAGCACCCGCACCTGCTGCGGTGCATCCCGATCCATCAGTTTCTGTTGCAATTGGGTGGTCAGATTAAATGCGCCAGCAATAATACGGCTATTACCGGCTGTGCTTTGGCAGCCACTCAGCACCAGCAGCAAGCTCATGCACAGACTTAACATCAGATACTTCATTTCACCCATCTTCCTGTTTATACAGCTGTTTTATTTTTCTTCACTATAAAGCAGCCGCCGCGCAGATGGAACCCGGTTTTGCACGACAATGCGATCTGACAATGTAGAGTATTCCAGTCAGAATTATTTGTTAAATCAAAGACCTACTTAAGTGGTATTGTGATTAAAAATCTGTATCTTTTTTGCAGGCAGAACACCGGAATAAATTGAATGCCCCCCGGTGATGTGCTATCTATAGAGTATAGCTAAACATTAAGTTCATTATATCAATAAGGAGTTTCTCCATGGCGTATCAGCATATTCTCGTTCCGGTCGATGGTTCTCAAATTTCCTATTCTGCGGTGCAACATGCAGCTGAAATTGCCCGTGCCTTTAACAGTCAGCTGAGTCTGGTGAGTCTGGTGGCGGAAGACCCGTTCACTGATGCCGATTTCTATTATTCCTCTGCCATCATGAAAGAATATTTTGTGCAGGCACACGGCAATGCACAAAAAGCCCTGAAAGAAGGCCAGCAAATTGCCGAAGCTGCGGGCGTTACTGTAAGTACTAAAATTGTGGAAGGCGAAGTATCGGCCAAGCATGTGGTTGAAGCCGCACAAGAGATGGGCGTTGACCTGATTGTGATGGGTTCACACGGTCGTAAAGGCTTCCAGAAATTCCTGCTCGGTAGTTTTGCTCAGGATGTACTGCGCAGTTCTGAATTGCCGGTGCTGGTCATTAAGGCCTAATTGCCCCACTACAGCCCAGAATCCTGAATGCTTTTGATGTACTTTCATTCACTGTCAGTTTCAATAAAGCCCGCGATATTCATATGTAAAAATAAGGAAAACTGTCATGACCAGCTATAAACATATTCTTGTTCCAGTGGATGAATCCCCGATTTCTTATGCTGCTGTAGAACAGGCTTTAAGTCTGGCCAAAGATTTAGGCTGCCAGGTCACGGTAATGAGCGTGATTGCGGTTGACCCATTTGTCGGCGTCGACTTTTATAAAGTTGCTCCGGCCATTACCGACTATTTCATGCAGGCCGAAAAAAATGCCAAACTGCGCTTGCAGGAAATTCTTGATTCTTTCCAGCGCGAAGGCGTGCAGGTCGACCAGAAACTGGCGCACGGCGTTTCACCTTCAGATGGCATTATGCAGATTGCCGATGAAGTCGGTGCCGATCTGATTATTATGGGCTCACATGGCCGGACCGGTTTCAAGAAAATGATGCTGGGCAGCGTAGCGCAAAACGTGCTGACCCAATCGCCTATTCCGGTGCTGATTGTGAAGGTCTAAAGTAAATCTAAAGCTGCCATAAAAAAACTCCTCAACGTGAGGAGTTTTTTTTAAATCTGCTGAACAGCGGTCAGGGTTTGGAAATTTCCTGATGCAATGCCTGTAAAAACAGTTCTGCTTCAATTTTATTCGGAAAGATGCGCTGATACAGCCCCTTGTCCTGCATCGAGTGCGGTGTATATTCAATAGACACCATGAAGCGCTCTTCATTCAATATCCTGTTCACTCTTAACGCAATAATATGTCGTGAATTCAAGTAAAAACCATCTTCAATTTTAACCAGCATCACTCAACCTCTTGTTCACGCCAGAACCCGGCTTTTTCACCTGAACCTTTCCAGGCTAAAAATAAAAAAGCCCACCACAATGATGAGCTTTTTTATTTAAATTATCTAAACACGTTTCCGCTTTAATTTAGCATACTCCCCGCGAATATGCGGGAAAGTTCACATAAAGTTACAGCTAAATGCCGAGAAAATAAAATAAATCTTCATTATCCTATTTTCCGGGCGAAAGCTGCACCGTTTAGACATTCAGCATACTGTTTAAAGTTTCAACCACGTTTTTCGATTTCACCAAGGGCTTCAAGGTTTCCAGGGCCACCTGTACCTGACTGCGCTGTGGTTCATCCAGCGTATACCAGCGTGACAGCACCTGCAGCAAACGTGAACCTAAAATCGGGTTCTTTTCATCGAGGTATTTGGCCAAATGGATATAATGCTGCACCCCAAAACTCCAGGTATTTACCGGATTCATATTCAGACCGCCACTGACCGAACGAATGCGGTTTGGTGTGCCCAGGTCATAGTCCGGATGCTGGGTTAAGGCATGAATGGTTTCAGCCGTTGCATTTGGATGGGAGGCCTGTACAGTAAACCACTGGTCTAAAGACAGCGCTTCATCTTTAAAGCGGTCATAGAAGTCCTGCAGGCAGGCTTCGGCTTGTGGTGCATCATTCCAGACCAGTACACGTAGCGCGCCTAAACGTTCTGACATATTGCCGGTATTCTGGTATTGCTGATGTGCCAGATCAAAGGCTTCGGTATCGCCCTGACGTGCCATCAGACTGAGCATGATATTCTTCAGCGCACGTACGCCCATGGCCTGTGAAAACTCTTTTTGCAGGTCCGGGTCCAGACTTAAGTAAGTTTCCTTACAGAAAGCACCCAATTCACGCGCCAGCGTATTTAACAAGGCTTCACGTTTTTCCTGAATATCCACCGGACTATAGTGCTGATCAATCCGGCTACCCAAATAGCCTTCGCTTGGTACATCAAAAATTCGTGAGGCCAGTAACGGGTCCTGATTGACCAGTGCCGGCACCGTGTTTTTCATGGCCTGAAGATAACTTTCTACCGCATGACCATTTAGCAAAATGCGCTCCAGCAAGGTCTGCGTCGCCTGCCACTGGTTAAAGCCGTTGGTTTCATACTGCATCAGGAAGGCCAACTCGGCATCACTGGCATCAAATTCCAGATTTACCGGCGCCGAGAAGTTACGTAACAGCGACACCACCGGTTTGGCATTAATGCCGCTAAATTCGATGGTTGCCTCATCCTGATCAAACAGATACACGCCATCTTTTACGCCATTTTCAAACAGGGCCTCAGATTGCAGCGTATACTGCTCGCCGGTTTCGGCATTAAACAGCGCCAAAGCCACTGGAATTGGCACCGCTTTCAGGTCCGGATATTTCGGATGCGCTTTCAGGCTTTGTTTAAAGCTTAAACGATAGATTTGAGCCGAAGCATCATATTCGCCATGTGCCTGCAATTTTGGGGTACCCGGCTGGTTATACCAGGTTAGGAACGCAGATAAATCAACACCTGAACCTGCAGTCAGTGCCGCAACCCAGTCTTCGACCGTCACCGCCTGACCATCATGACGGCGGAAATACTCATCGGTACCCGCGCGGAATTTTTCCTTGCCGAGCAAGGTCGACATCATGCGGTTAATTTCCGCCCCTTTTTCATACACCGTGGCGGTATAAAAGTTATTAATTTCAACAAAATGATCTGGACGTGGCGGATGCGACAATGGGCCAGAATCTTCCGGGAACTGATGCGCTTTTAATACAGCGACATCATCAATCCGTTGTACTGCGGCCGATTGTAAATCTTCTGAAAACGACTGGTCACGGAAAACGGTCAAGCCTTCTTTTAGACACAGCTGGAACCAGTCACGACAGGTAATCCGGTTACCGGTCCAGTTATGGAAATATTCGTGTGCGATGACCGACTGAACCCGCATAATTGCCGCATCGGTGGTGTATTCTTCATCGGCCAGCACGCAAGAGGTGTTAAAGATGTTCAGGCCCTTGTTTTCCATCGCGCCCATATTGAACTGGCTAACCGCCACAATCATATAGTTGTCGAGGTCATACGGCAGACCATAATGTTCTTCATCCCAGCGCATGGAATGTTTTAACGCTTCCATGGCGATGTGACATTTAGGAATATCTTTTTCTACCGCATAAATTTCCAGTGCCACATTACGGCCTTCAGAAGTCACATAGCTGTCTTTCAGCACCGCTAAATCGCCGACCACACAGGCAAACAGATAACTTGGCTTTTTGGTCGGGTCCTGCCAGATCGCATAATGACGCTGGGCATCGACCTCGCCTTTTTCAATCAGGTTACCATTGGCCAGCAGCACCGGATATTTTTTATCGGCTTCCACCCGGGTAGTAAATACCGACAGCACATCCGGACGGTCCGGATAGAAGGTAATTTTACGGAAACCTTCCGGCTCATTCTGGGTCACAAACAGATCACCAGCCTGATACAGACCTTCCAGCATGGTGTTGCTTTCCGGATGAATCACCACCTGGGTTTCAATACGTGCACGATCTGGCGCATTCTGAATTACCAGCTGTTCAGCATCAAGCTGATAGTCATTTTCGGTCAGTTGCTGACTGTTCAGATGAATAGATTTCAGCTCAAGGTCACGGCCCAGCAGCACCAGATCACCTTCGGTCTGGCGCTGCATCTCCAAAATAGCATTGACGATGGTGTGGTCTGCATACACCTGAATATCCAGATTAATTGAATCCACCAGAAATGCAGGTTTTTGATAATCTTTTAAATAAATAGTTTGGTCTGCTTCAACCACTGGATTTGCTGCGATATTCATATCATGTCCTAATTGTTTATACGCCGGGGCATTATGCGGATGATGTCTTGATCATACGCCAACTTTTTCAGTCTGTCTGCTGAATGCGCTTCTGTTCTAATATGGGCATCCGGCCACAACTTTTCAATTCATCATTCAACTAAATCTGTTTAAAAATACAGAGATGCTGAATTATGCAGCGAATCCAACAGCTTAATCTGCCCGCTAAAATCTTCTCGCGCTGGTGTTGCGCCATGCTAGTGCTGTTCTGCCCATCTGACCTGAAATTCTGCGCTATTGAGATACAAGTTCCTACATAAACCTGCCACTTGACTACATTCTGTAATCAAAGACCTGTGATCTGTGCAGCTAAAAATATACTGCGAGATAAAACCGGATAATTTCCCAAGTCTAAACAGAGGCTTATTTAGACTTCGTCAAGATAAATCCGGTGACAATTCGCCAGCATTTGCGAAGGGAGATTTATTCAAAGTTAGCTTTTCAATTTCACGTCTAGACTCAAACAGTTACTGGCTAAATGACGCTTTCAGTTGGCCGATCGCCATTTCAGCATGGGCCATTACATTATTTTCAAATCGGCTACATTTTGTGCACGCTTCTTGCTTGAATTTAAAAGCGCCGAGCGCATGATAACAATGATGAAAAAACGAGAAGAGGTGTGAGATGTATTTAAAAGAGCATATCGTCCGTGTAGAAAATATTAAAACCCTGCAAACCCTCGATCAGGCCAACATCGACCATAAAGTAATTGCCCTCTTTATGAGCTGTGAAGGTATTCCCATGCAGACCAATGAAGTTACCTCTATTTTGAATACCTATGATGCCCTGGGCAGCAAGAAAATCCCAAGCAAAAAAGTACAGGCACTGATTCAGGCCAAGCAACTTGGTGAGGAGGATGATTCGCTACCGTGTCCGGTATAATCTCTCCCCCTTAACTTCCATTTAAAATACGGCTTAAAATACGGCGTCCTGCCGTATTTTTTATGAAAAAGAGCTGTTCAAGTCAGGGCGTTTAAATTCAGCATAGCGTCCAAGTTTTCTGCTTTATGTTTTTTTGAGCAAACCAATGCGGCCCAGCCATGTATAATCCAGACATCCTATTTCTAAAATGATGACTGCACCTGAATATGCTCCAGATTCTGCAAAAACAGTTAGATGAAAGCACCTCATGTCCGCTGTGCCGCGCCGCCATGTATTGGGTGGAAGCCGAACAGTATGATCAGGAGCTGAGCTATCACGAGTGCAGTTACTGCGAACATAAAGTGTATCCGGGCAATTTACACAGTTGTCATTGCCCGGCCTGTGAGAAAAAACGCAAACAGCTGATTAAAGAAGCGCTGGTTCAGGAAAACCGCAAGCTCAAAAATAAAGGCAAAGATAAAGACATGATTGAGCACAAGCTGAATCAGTTAAGCTTTATCCAGAAACTGTTTTTATTGTCGATGCTGGATGATCAGGTGCATGAAAACACCCAGCATGATGAATATATTTACTGGGAACGGATTAAATTCCAGCTTTTTTCACCCAACTATTTATATCAGAAACAGCTGATCAAACAGCTGCTTGACCAGCACATTCTGGTGGCCAAGGAATTCGCCGATGAAGCCGGCCAGTATTATGTGAATGTGCGGCTGGATGGTTATTCAGAGCCGAGCCTGTTCAGTATTACCCATCAGCTTCGACAATGGTTTTACCAGAATTTGAGTCAGGGCGTGCCCTTTCACAGTTCAGATGAAGTCAAAGATGCCATCTATGAACTGATGTATGAAAAAGTGGTGCAGTTCATGCAGTTTTATTGCCGCATCTGGCAGGTGCAAATTTCTGGCAATAACAGTTTTAAAAGCCTGTGTTTTCGCCTGCTGGACAGCCTGGCAGCGGGTCAGATTTTTTATCTGGTACAAACCGCGCTGGATTATCTGCATGGCCAGAAATTATTACAGCCGCGCAATGAAAAATTCATTAATACCAATCTGCTGAAAAAAACCGTAGAACAGTACCGTGAACGTGGCCTGCAAGAAAAATGGATGACCACCACGCTGCCACATCCACCACAACTACCGATGAGCAAAATGGTGGAAATTCTATTTTTCCGTTTTCTCAATTATGATGAAATGATCTTTGTACAACCCATCTGGAAAATCTGGGAAAAGATTGAACCGCGCTTAAAATTTTATGCCTTAAAACGCTGTATGCACTGCGGCTCGGATGAACTGGATGTCGATTATGATGCCCAGCATTATGTGTCCTTGTTCTGCCGTCGCTGTAAACAGCAAGACCACTACTTTACCCAATAAAGGGGTAACTGATGAATTATCCAGAACAGCTTTCCACTCTTGACAGCAGCCTGCCCGATGAAACCGCGGCAATGATTGAAAAAATTATTGAAGCCTGGAGCCTGCTTAAAACCCGGCAACCACTGGTGCAATGTATCACCAACAGTGTCGCCACCAATTACACCGCCAATATTCTGCTGGCTGCCGGTGCATCACCGGCCATGATTGATAATCCTTTTGAAGCAGAAAGCTTTAGCAGTATTTGCAGCGCCTTAAGTATTAATTTGGGCACACCGACCAGCGAACAGATGCAGGCCATGCAGATTTCGGCAGAAACGGCCCAGCGTCTTGCCAAACCCTGGGTGCTGGACCCGGTCGGTTATGGACCCATCTTAAAATGGCGCTCAGATATGGTTGATGCGCTATTGGCCTTTCAACCGAGTGTGATTCGCGGCAATGCGTCGGAAATTGGCGGCTTGGCCGGCGCACAGGTAGAATCCAAAGGTGTTGATTCGACCCTGGACAGCACCGCGGTATATGCACAGGCCAAAAGCCTCTTGGCGCATGCCGAATGTATTGCCATTTCCGGTGAATCCGATTTTATTCTGTCCAGACAGCTTGAACAGGTGGTGCAGGTGAATGGTGGCTCGGAATTACAGCCCAAAGTCACCGCAACCGGCTGTGCCCTAGGCGCTTTAATTGCAGCGTATGCCGCGGTCAGTCCGGTGACCATTGCCACCATTGCCGCGCATGTCCATTTTGCCATTGCCGGAAAACTGGCCCACGCGCAAAGTTCACAGGTTGGCAGTTTTAATGTGGCGTTTATAGATGCAATTTTCAGTCTGGATGCGGACACCATCCGTGAACATGCCGATTTAAAATTTCTGGCGCCTTAAGACACCTTCCGGTCCAAAGCAAAGTTGAGTGCCGTTTCGGTCAGGGTTTTACTGTCTAAACGGCAAATACACATCAGGCCGATGCCATCAAAATAGTCCGGTGCATGTTGCAGGAAAAAATCGCAATGCGGATTGGCATGCACTCTTAACTGTTGCAGTTCTTCTTCACTACGCAGCGGAACACAGGTCTGGTGGACATAAATATCTTCATCACGCTTCTGGATGTCGTGTTGCCGGCTGGCCATCACTTGTAACACGCTTAAATAATCCTCCGGCATCCGGATATCACTGCGTGGATAAAAGCCCTGAACACGTGATATAAAATGTGCATAAAGCTTCGGCTGGTTGATGGTGGCAATAAACCACATGGGCGTTAAAGGATATTTAAAGCGCTGGTTCAGCATGGCTTTGAGCGCACTGTTGATGATTTTATGGTTATATTGATGGCGATAGCTTTTTAAAAAACTGGCGCGTGAGTTAACCACCAGAATTGGCTGATGCAACAGGGTTAAGGCCAACAGTGGAATAATGGTCTGCCCGACCAGTTTGCCACGATGATGATATTGAATAATGGTGACCGAAATTGCCTGCGGGTCATACAGATATTTCTTTAGCTCCTTTTCACAGGTTAACGTAAACACCTGCTGATCAAACTCGGCAATTTTTTCAAAAAAATAATCTTGTTGTGGTGTGGATAAGGCTTTGAAGTCAAACACCGTCTCAGTGATATCCATAATCCTTCACCCTATGATTGTTTTAATTTTTCAGACCCATTTTAGTGTCACAACCCGGAATCAGCTATCACTATTTTCCGGGATTTGTCCATTTTGTGATAAATCATTGTAATTATATGAAATAATTCATATTAATCAAAATAATTGTGAGTAAATTTAATCTAATGATTTTACAACGCTTATCTGGGCTTTCTCGCTAAAAAACCTGATAATTCAGCAAATTAATGAGATCTGGTTAACATTTTAATTCGACCAAAGGCTATTTGCCTGCCATCTACACAACGGCGAAATAACCGTCGTCATATTACATGAATTTTCAACTAAAAATCAAAATGAATCATAAAAAAACCAGTGAAAAACCACTGGTTTTTGTGAAACAAAAAATGTGTGAACAATTAAAATTAAAATAGCTGGAATGCTTTAGATGCCCAGCCGCGTGCAGCCGATGAACTGACCGCAGGCAAAGGTTGTCCTCCATAAACTACGCTGCCCTGCCGATCCTGATAACTCATCCAGCCAATGGTGTCAGCAAAGCCAACTGGGGCTTGGCTATAGTCACACACGCCTTGCGGGAAAACCCGATGCAATCGCTGGAGCTGTTCATTGCTAAAGCGGACCGTATTGCCATAATCCGACACATTTAAAGGTTTCAGCTGACACTTGTTGGCATAGGTGGTCAGGCTGTCCCCGGCCACCATACGCGGTGTGCCATATACCGGTAATCTGAGCGTACTGCACAGATTCTCGCGGTTAATGATGCCGGCAGTAATACAGGCATCTTTTACATCTGCCGGTTTGTTTTGGGTCAGTTTGGCAGCAATAGACAAATCATTTAAGTCTTTTTCGACATTGCTTAACCAGCGGTCCATATCATTAAAGCTGATTTCCAGACATTTGGCATCGGCAATCATGACCAGATCACCGCCATAAATCACATGGTTATTATAATTGCCATGCGCTTTTTCCAGTCACGCCCGAATAGCAAAGGTACGATAGGAATCATGGAATAGCGCCGGGTCCGGACCTCGGCAATCAATAATCGCCACTTTATTCAGGTTGTTTCCGACATTAATTAAGCCACTGCGATAGGCATTATTCAGCGCCGTATAATTGGCTTCTAGACGTTCAGGCACCGCCTGAATATCAATATCCACGCCACCTATTTTTTCGTTTAACTGTACAAACTGTTCTGGGGTAATGATGTTTTTCATCAAGCTGTCCAGCCCATATTGTACCCCGACATTATCCATCGGCAGGCCAGCAAAACCGCGACCAATGCGTTTTTCAGTTTCGGTCCACAGCTCCGTTGGGCGTGGGGCTAGCAAATTAATTGCCGCATCCTGAATCGAACAGCGAATGCCTTGAGGATTATTGGTGGCATGATATAACTGTGCCGATGAAATTCCCTTGCAGATGGTATTTGGCCGCGCCACATCAAACTGGGCCAGCTCACTGACATAACCATTAATTTCAGAAATATGTCCCTGAACATGCGCAATCTGATGCGGCAAGAAGCTTAAACGGCCTTCTGGAGTCTGGAAATAATTAATCATCAGGTGATAATCGGCGAACTGTGAAGCGGCACTCCAGGCATCAGGGAATGAGCAAGTGGGTAAAATCCCCTGATAAATTCCCGGATAGGCATTGGCCACCCATTGTGCTGCCAGCGCACCACCTGAACAGCCCTGCCCGATGGTATAGCGCAAGGTGCCATACTGCTCAATAAAACGTTCTTTGGCCATAATCAGCGATTCGGCCTGAATTGCCAGATTACAGTTATGACCACTATGAGACAGTGCGGTCGACATCACCCCAAAACCGCGACCTAAAGCCAAAATGGTGACATCCGGCAAAATGGAACTTGAAGTGGCAATGACCGTTGGCGCAGAGGCAGACTGGTAATCATTCTCACAGCTTTGTCCATGCGTAACCACCAGTTTATGGTTAAATTGCGCTTGTGGCTTTAAGGCCGTCCACGGCTGGTTCGGATCATACAACACCGCAAAACGGTATTCATCGCGGTTCTGATAGCCCACTTCCTCACGCACAATAAATGGCACAGTTAGTCCTTCATCGGTAGTGGTGGTGGCAATATTCTGACTGGCCGGCGGTTGTGCCGGGTCATAACTTTTAATGAATCCCAAACGATCTTTATAGTAATAGTTGTATTGCACAGCCTTTTGACAGAACTGATCAGTCGATGCATTGGTACAGGTCCAGGGCTTTAACTGCGGGCCAGACAGCAATGGTCCACTCGAAGGATGGTTGATCAGGCTTAAATGCTGATAATAACGCCCTGCTTCAACCTTGAGTTGATTATCGCCCAGTTTAAGTCCCTCAACCAAAGCTTGACGCTGCTCATTGGCAAATGCATCACTAATATTTTGTCCATTCAGGGACACTTTCAATGCCGTAGTTTGAATATCATCGGGCAGATCCAGTTTTAGCAATATATCCGAGTCTGTGATTAAATCTGGTCGAGTGGACAGCACTTCCACCATTTCGCGCTCTACTTTCGACGATGTTCCTGAACCGGAAGAATCTCCACCTCCGCCACCACAGCCATACAATATGACACTACACACCGCAATATTGAGGCTATTGAATACCAGTTTTTCTTTCATACGCTCATCCATAAATTATTATTTTTCTGAAGTTTTTATCTGTATAACTTCATTCATGAGCATAAAGATAATTTGACAACAACCATTGTCATTATTGTTATTTATTGTTTTATGGGCTGTTCTAAAAAAATCACCAAAATCAGGGATAAAAACTCAATTAAACGTTTAAATATTTGATTTAATTTCAAGCTATTTTACATGACTTAAAAGATGAATAGTTATATAACTTTTACTTTAATTAATTTTATAAATGATTAAATTCTTTTATTCCCGTGTAATATTTTCCGTCTTATTGAAAAACTTTTGTAACCATTTAACGATGAAATGAGAAATTCAAAACATCCAAGTTCCAGATAAAAAATGCTTATTTTTGAGCAATAAAACTTTCTCCCCCCCACTTTTAACTGTGGTCTTCTCCTTATGATCAGAAGATCAGAAAAAACTTTCGTAGGTTGAATTGAAAGAGTGTGCTTTAATACGCTGAGTATGAGATGAGCCTCTTACAGTATGTGCCCTAGATGTGCATACGACTAGCCCCTAACCATGGGGCTTTTTCATGTCTATATGATTTTAAAGTCGTATTAAAATTTAACCGAAAAATGCAATGATGCTCTGAATCACCACAGCATTCACAATATCAATAAAAAATGCACCACACAGCGGTACGATTAAAAAGGCTTTATGTGATGGACCATAGCTATTGGTGACCGCCTGAATATTGGCAATCGCAGTCGGGGTTGCTCCCATACCAAAACCACAATGCCCTGCCACCAATACGGCTGCATCGTAATTTTTTCCCATAATTCTAAAAGTCACAATTGCGGTAAATAAAATCAGTACTGCTGTCTGCGCAAACAAAATGGTAATGAGCGGGCCTGCCAAATCGGCCAGCATCCAGAGTTGCAGTGACAGTAATGCCATAGATAAATACAGAGACAATGACGCGTTGCCAAATACATCAATAGCACGATCAAAAATATCGACTTTCAGCACATGCTCCAGGAAGTTACGTACAATTACTCCTGTACCTAAAGCCCAGACAAAGGTCGGCAGTTCAAACCATCTTCCCTGACTAATCTCTGTCATTTCATTCGCAACAAAAATACATAGCGCAAACATCCCCAAAGTCGACACTGCATTACTGGCTGTAATCAACCGGGTTTTCTTTGGATATTCGAAGGGTGCGGTGTTGATGCTAGTATCGAGTTGTTGTTCATTGGTCTCTTGCGCTACTGTCTCTGCCAACTGATTTCGTTTAATCAAGAATTTGGCAACCGGACCACCCACAAGCCCACCAATAATCAAACCAAAAGTAGCACTTGCCATTCCGAGGACAATTGCCCCCTGTATTCCATATTGAGTTTCAAGCACTTCACCCCAAGCACCGGCAGTACCATGTCCACCCGTTAAGGTAACAGAACCGACAATCAGACCAATCAATGGATCAAGCCCAAGTGCTGTGGCTAAACTCATGCCAACCGCATTTTGTACAACTACAAATAGAATGACACAGACCAGAAAGATCAGCAGTGATTTCCCACCTTCTTTGAGCTTGGTAAAGTCTGCACTTAAACCAACAGAGGTAAAGAACATCAGCATCAGAATGGTTTGAATTTCTGAGTCAAATGTGGCACTGATATTAAAAAATTTATAGAGAATAAAAGCTGTAATCGCTGCGATTAGACCGCCGATTACAGGTTCAGGTAAGTTATAGTTTCTAAAGAAGCCAATTTTACTAACAAGATACCGCCCAATAAAAAGAAAAAATACTGCAATCACCAAGGTGCCAAAGGCATCGATTTCATAATTCATAACATTCCCTATTAGCTTTATTTTCATACAGTTTTAGGAAAACAGTATGAAAAATCAATTTTAGAAATGTTATGCAAGTTATTGTTTCTAGTAATTGTTTAATTTATGTCCTAAATAGATTCAATTAATACGATGGAATATCATAAACCCAATTGTGTGCTTGCTGGTCTGTCGTACTTTCACAAACATAATAATCATGATCCCAAGCATCTTGATGGAAGATTTCCTTTTTATGGTAATTCACCTGTTTACCATTTTCGACGCAGACAAAGCTGTCGCCTTGGTCTTTGACTTGTGTTCCATTAAGGAAACCACCAATACAGAGGAATCGGGATTGTTTGGGCACTGATCTATGCTACTGTAAAATAATATTAGTTGTGATTAAACGTTGTATTCTTAGAACTGTAAATAACATTTATAAATAAAAGCCTCCAATTAAGAGGCGATTATTTCTATTTTTGACAGTTATTCAAACTATTTTCTATATAGCTTTTTTCTAATTGTCCTTGTTTAAAAGATTTTAATAACCGTTCCAACCTCACTCTATTCCCAGGATAAGAACAATACAGATTTTTCTCTGTACACGACAAATTTCACAGAACCCTTATCCTATCAGGATTCTGCTTTCTTAAAATTGCCAAAATTTCCTTAAACTCTTCTTTTTTCCCAAAACCAATTAAACGCTGAATCGCCATT
>NZ_VPBR01000012.1:0-67171 GCF_013418645.1 Acinetobacter sp. YH12132 | reverse complement strand
TGGGTGGTAACGGTATTTCGGATGAATTTGGTGTGGCGCGTCATCTGGTGAATCTGGAAGTGGTGAATACCTATGAAGGGACGCATGACGTACATGCCTTAATTATGGGCCGTGCACAGACCGGAATCGCTGCATTCTGTAATTAATGTCATAGAAAAATAGCCAGGATGTTCAGGATGAACATCCTCAGGATAGTTGTGTCTAAAAAATCTGATTCATAACGTAAATAAAGGATTCATCGGCAGACTCTCGGGTCTTGCTGTGGGCGAGTTTTAGCTGTCATGCGCTACTGAATAAAAAAGAATAAAAAGCAGAAAGGCAGAACCCATAGCAAAAAATACCGGTGACTCATTTGGGAAAATGAGGTAACGACAAGATGAAAAACGATATACACGCTGAAGCCGGAACACTGGGCTTAAAACTGCCATCGAATGTGGGTACCGCCCATCGAATTAGGGTCTGTTGACATTTACTGTGCAAAAAAAATAGCGAGAAAGTAGAGTTTAATCGCCAAACCAAATCTACTCCTCGCTATGCCTCGTACAATGTTGACTGATCAACACTGGTCTAAGTTAGAAAACATTTTCCGTAATTTTCGTATTTATCTCAAACAAAATCTTCGAAATTTTATTGAAGCTATTCTTTATAGAATCCGTACAGGCTGCCCGTGGCGGGATTTACCTGCTGCCTTCGGAAAGCCAAACTCCATATTCAAGAAATTTTCCCGGTGGTCGAAAGATAATAAGTTATTAAAAATATTTAAGTTAATTTCATCTGATGCTGATCTAGAGTGGGTATTTATTGATGCTAGCCATGTGAGGGCTCATCAGCATGCTACAGGAATCAAGGATCAGGCTATCTCAAAAAGTATCGGTGGAAATAGTTCTAAAATTTATTTGGCAGTTGATTCTCATGGGAACCCTGTTCAGTTTTTGATAGAGGATGGTATGACCCATGATGTAAAAGTGGCACCGAAATTAGTTAACAATATAGACCTGCACGAGACAGAAATTCTCTGTGCCGATAAGGGTTATGACTCTGAATCCTTGAGAGAACAGATAGAAAAAACGGGAACTCAAGCTAATATTCCCAAGAAATCCAATACACTTTCAAATAATGATCATGTGGATTGGTATTTTTATAAAATCAGGCATTTAATTGAGAATGCCTTTGCTAGATTAAAGCAATTTAGAGGAATTGCCACACGCTATGACAAGCTAAAGCAAAGCTATGAAAATTCTGTTGCCTTAGCTTGTATCTTTATTTGGCTACCATTATGAAATGTCAACAGACCCTAATAAAAACACCTGGAAACTGGCCTTTATTTTTGCCTTTGTGTCTTTGGTGATTGATGGCGCAGACATCATGCTGCTGTCTTTTAGCTTAACCAGTTTAAAAGCAGAATTTGGTTTAACCACGTTTCAGGCCGGAATGCTCGGCAGTGCGTCACTGGCCGGCATGGCCTTAGGTGGCATTTCCGGTGGCTGGGCCTGTGACAAATTTGGACGGGTCAAAACCATTGCCTGGTCGGTGGTGTTTTTCTCGATCATGACCTGTATTTTAGGTTTTACCCAAAATTATGAACAGTTCATGATTTTACGTTTTATTGGTGCCTTTGGTTTAGGTTCACTGTATATGGCCTGTAATACCTTAATGGCAGAGTATGTCCCGACCAAATACCGCACCACGGTGCTGGGGACTTTGCAGACCGGTCAGACTGTGGGTTATATCGTGGCGACGCTCATGGCCGGGGCGATTATTCCCGATCATGGCTGGCGTATGCTGTTCTATGTGACCATTATTCCTGCCGGCTTTGCCTTAATCTTCATGCGCTTTGTACCAGAACCAGCTTCTTGGCAGGAAGCCAAAATTGAACAGATTAAACGCCGTGAACTAAAACTTGAGGCACCTCAGCACGTACCGGAAAACCCAGCTGCTGCACCGTCTGAAAGTATCTATAAGCGTATTTTTGGCCATCAGAACCACCGTAAAATGTTCCTGCTCTGGATGACTACTGCGGCCTTTTTACAGTTTGGTTATTATGGCGTAAATAACTGGATGCCGACCTATCTGGAAACCGATTTAAACATGAACTTTAAAGCCCTGACCGGTTATATGGTCGGTGCCTATACCGCCATGATTCTGGGTAAAATTCTGGCCGGTTATGCTGCAGATAAGTTCGGACGCCGGATTACCTTTGTATTTGGTACGGTCAGTACAGCGGCCTTCCTGCCAGTCATCATCTTCTTTAACACGCCGGACAATATTGCCTACTTGCTGGTGACCTTTGGCTTCCTGTACGGGATTCCATACGGTGTCAATGCCACCTATATGGCTGAAACCTTCTCGACCGATGTACGCGGTACAGCCATTGGTGGTGCCTATAACATGGGACGTCTGGGCGCAGCGATTGCACCGGCAACCATCGGGATGATTGCAGCAGGCAGCTCTTTCACCATGGCCTTTATTGTGATGGGTGCCGCCTACTTCATTGCCGGGGTGATTCCAGGACTGCTGATTCGTGAGCGTCAATATGATCCACAGCAAGCCAGTCTGAGTGCGCAAAACACCAACGTGGAAACGGGGCAAACAGCGGCTGCCAGCAATGATGTCAGCGTGAAACCAGCCACAGTTAAATAAAAATAAAAGGATCGCGGGGGAGCATCCCCCAGATCTAGCGGAGGATAAGATGGGTGCATTACAAGGAATTCGGGTAGTGGATTTAAGCAGGGTATTGGCGGGTCCATGGTGCGGACAGATTCTGGCGGATTTAGGCGCAGAAGTGATTAAAATTGAACGGCCACAGGTAGGCGATGATACCCGCATGTGGGGACCGCCCTGGATGCCCGATGCACAGGGCAACGCTACCCGTGAATCCGGTTATTTTCAGTGTGCCAACCGCAATAAATATTCGGTCAGTGTCGATATTGCCAGTGAACAGGGCCAACAGTTGATTCGTGAGCTGGTCAAAACGTCCGATGTGATCATCGAAAATTATAAGGCTGGTTCGCTGGCCAGATATCGACTGGATTATGCCAGCCTGAGTGAACTGAATCCGCAATTGGTATATTGCTCGATTACCGGATTTGGTCAGGATGGACCGCGGGCAGCAGAACCGGGTTATGACTTTATTATTCAAGGCATGTCTGGCCTGATGAGCATTACCGGCGAACCGGATCATGAACCGGGTGGTGGTGCACAGAAGGTCGGTGTGGCGGTGGTGGATATTCAGACCGGACTGTATGCCACGGTGGCGATTCAGGCAGCATTATTGGCGCGGCATCATACCGGACGTGGACAATATATTGATCTGTCTTTATTGGATGTTCAGGTGGCAACGCTGGCCAATCAGGGCATGAATTATCTGAGCAGTGGCCAGTCACCGCAGCGCATGGGCAATAAACACCCGAATATTGTGCCGTATCAAACCTTTAAGGCTAAAGATAAGGAATTTATTATTGCCTGTGGTAATGACAAACAGTTCAAGGACCTATGTCTGGCCATTGGTTATCCGGAATTATTGAACAATCCGAAATTCTTACGTAATCAGGACCGGGTCAAATACCGCGATGAGCTGATTCCAGCTCTGGCTGAATTTTTTCTGAGTCAGGATGCAGAGGAATGGGTACGCCGGATTCATGCGATCAAAGTGCCGGTCGGTGTAATTAACTCGATTGAAGATGCCTTGGCTGAGCCACAAATTCAGCATCGGCAGATGCTGGTTAATTTGCCGCACAGTTTAAATGCGCAATTTAAAATGATTGCATCACCAATCAAGCTGTCAGATACCCCAGTCGAATACCGACAGGCACCCCCACAACTGGGTGAACATACGGCCTATATTCTGTCCCGTTTTAAATCTGCCGAAGAACTGCAGGCTTTAAAACAGCAGGGCATTATTGATGGGAAAATTGCCTAGCGCTTTGCCTTGATTGCTAATCTTCACTTGCTTTTTGCCGAACCTCATACTGTTCGGCTTTTTTATTGAGTGCGCTATAAATATTGATGCAGATACTTACTGATGCTGCAACAAAAAGCGTTTAATTTCACGGGCAAATTTCAGCGGCTCAGTCAGTAGCGGAATATGCCCTGATTTTTCAAATAACACCTGCTGTGCCTGTGCCACACTTTGGGCAATCATGGTTTGCCCCTGTACCGGATAGAGTACCGATTGCACCCCGCTAAAAAACACCGTAGGACAGTTTAGCTGGCTTAAGGCCTCGCGATAATCTTCGGTATGCTCCAAATAGTTACGGATATACCAGGCCATATAGTCCAGTCGAGATGAGGGTAACAGCAGATGTTGCAAACGTGGCTGTTGCAGGATTTTACGAAAGATGGCTCGCTGGCGCGGGTTGTTATTTTGCAGCTCAATAAACTGCATCCATAAAGCAAACAGTTGATCTTTGGCCGTATCATTTAAATCGTGAATCCACTGGAGATGTGCGTGTTCCGTAAATAGCGCGGACAGTTCGGATAAGATCTGTTTGAAGCGGCTGTGCTGCTGGCCAAACAGGCCATAGGCCCAGTGTTCATCCACCATGATTTTCGGGGTCTGATCAATATGCAAATAAGCTTTTAACTGCGCTGCCAGCTGTCCATATTGCATACCATGCATGGCAGTGGTCGCACCCATCGAATAGGCAATGATTATAAACTGTTGCAGCTGCATTTGCTGAATTAAGGATTGCACATCCTGCCAGTGGCTGGAAATGGCATCCAGCTCCGGAATCCGGCATTGTTTCGAACCGCCAAAGCCGCGCCAGTCGGGAATAATAAAACGGAACTGTTTGCGTAGCGGCCACAAAAACGGCAGCCATTGCCAGCTGTGCATGCCCAAACCGGACAGCACCAGCACCGGTTGGCCCTGACCAAATTCACGTACAAATAAACCTTCGCCATCGGGCATGACATAATACGGCATGAGATTTCATTCCTTGAAATTTTATTGTTGTTGATCAAAAGCTTTTAGCGCAGGAATCACCGCGTCCAGCCAGCGAATCCAGCCGATTTCCTGCTCGATACCCAGCTGTAAAATCATTTTATGAATATATAAGGTACGATTTTCGTCGGTCTGCTGGGCAAAGTCTTTGGCATAAATGGCCTGATACAGCTGCAATTTTTCCTGATGCAACTGTAAATGCCGCTCTAGCTCGGGCAAAACCTCATTACCGCCGAGTTGTGCTTCGGCCCGTAAACGCACCATCAGTTCTTCACGGAGCTGTGCCGGAGGACCTTGCTTGACCATCCAGTCGGCCAGTTCGACCCGGCCTGCGGCCTCAACCTGATAGGTTTTTTTACGGCCTTGGGCATCTTCTTCAGCCAAAGTGGAAATCCAGCCTTTGCTGAGCATGCTGTTTAATTCACGATAAATCTGCTGATGGGTAGCATTCCAGAAAAAGCCCATCGAGCGATCAAAGCGCCGGGCCAGTTCAATGCCCGTACTGGGTTTTTCAATCAGGCTGGTGAGTAATACATGGGCTAAAGACATAGACGAGATCATGCAAGTATGAATCTAAAATATTATGCAACATGTTGCATAAAAGTCAAAATTCGCATATAAATTTATGCAACAAGTTGCATTAACATAAAAATAGCCCGCTTTTGGCCAGCCAAGGAGAGAATATGTCGAATTATCCGCATCTGTTAGCCCCGCTTGATTTAGGCTTTACCACCTTAAAAAACCGCGTACTTATGGGTTCTATGCACGTGGGTCTTGAAGAAGCACCAAATGGTTATGCACGGATGGCAGCATTCTATGCAGAGCGTGCCAAAGGCGGCGTGGGCCTGATTGTGACCGGCGGGATTTCTCCAAATGATGCCGGCTTAACCTTTGCAGGTGGCAATAAACTTGACACCTTGGCCGAAGCTGAAAAACATAAAGTGGTCACCCAAGCCGTGCATGAAGCGGGCGGTAAAATCGCCTTGCAGATTTTGCATACTGGACGTTATTCCTATCAGCCGGATATTGTGGCGCCATCCGCGATTCAGGCGCCTATTAACCCGTCTAAACCGCATGCACTCACCTCGGCCGAAGTACAGCAGACCATTGCCGATTTTGCCAACTGTGCCAAGCTGGCCAAATATGCCGGTTATGACGGTGTTGAAATTATGGGTTCGGAAGGCTACTTGATTAACGAGTTTATTGCCAAGCGCACCAATCATCGTGATGATGAATGGGGCGGTAGCTATGAAAACCGGATTCGCTTTCCGATTGAAATCGTGAAACGTACCCGTGCTGAAGTGGGTGAAAACTTTATTATTATCTATCGTCTGTCAATGCTGGATCTGGTCGAAGGCGGATCAAGTTTTGAAGAAGTGGTGCAGCTGGCCAAAGAAATTGAAAAAGCGGGTGCGACCATTATTAATACCGGTATTGGCTGGCATGAAGCACGTATTCCGACCATTGCCACCAAAGTGCCGCGTGCGGCTTTTAGCTGGGTCACAGAAAAGCTCAAAAGTGAAGTCAAAATTCCTTTAATCACCTCCAACCGGATTAACACCCCGGAAATGGCAGAGCATGTACTGGCGACTGGCCAGGCCGATATGGTGTCGATGGCGCGTCCATTTTTGGCAGATGCCGATTTTGTAGTAAAAGCCGAGCAGGGCCGTAGCGATGAAATTAATACCTGTATTGCCTGTAACCAGGCCTGTCTGGACCATATTTTCTCCATGAAAATTGCTTCCTGTCTGGTCAATCCGCGTGCCTGTCATGAAACCGAACTGATCTTTAAAGAAGCCAGCCAGCCGAAAAACATTGCGGTGATTGGAGCGGGTCCAGCCGGTTTAAGCTTTGCAATTTATGCGGCAGACCGTGGTCATGAAGTGACGATTTTTGAAGCCTCTAACCAGATTGGCGGGCAGTTTAATATTGCCAAGACCATTCCGGGCAAAGAAGAGTTTTATGAAACCTTGCGTTATTTCAAACGTCAAATTGAGTTGCAGCCACGCATTCAGCTAAAACTGAACCATACGGCCAGCTTTGATGAGCTGAGCAAAAGCAGTTTTGACGAAATTGTGGTGGCAACCGGGGTGACTCCACGTCAGCTGGAGATTGAAGGAATTGATCATCCTAAAGTTCTGAGCTATCTGGATGTGCTGAAAGAGCGTCGACCGGTGGCGAAACGGGTTGCGATTATTGGTGCTGGTGGAATTGGTTTTGATACCGCAGAATACTTAAGTCATGCCGGTGAAAGTGGCAGTCTGAATCCGGAAAAATTCTATGATGAATGGGGGATTGATACCGAATATGAGCATGTCGGTGGCCTGAAACCGGCACAGGTAGAAGCCTCCAATCATGAAATCTATTTATTGCAGCGTAAAGCATCTTCGGTGGGAGCAGGCCTGGGCAAAACCACCGGCTGGATTCATCGTACCGGCTTAAAAAACCGCGATGTTAAAATGATGGCAGGCGTAAGCTATCAGAAAATTGATGATCAGGGCCTGCATATTACGGTCAATGACCAGCCGATGCTGCTGGAAGTTGAAAACGTGGTGATCTGTGCCGGACAGGAATCATATACCGCCATGTACGATCAGCTGCAAGCTGCGGGTAAAAATGTGCATCTGATTGGCGGTGCCAAGGAAGCCGGTGAGCTAGATGCCAAACGCGCAATCCGTCAGGGCGCAGAGTTGGCGGCGAAAATTTAATGCAATTCCTTCACCCTCTCCCTATGGAAGAGCGCTGGGGAGAGGGTGAATAACCGCCTCTGCCCTGTGCAGCAGGGTTGCTCATCTTCTGGAAGCTGAGGGAATTCACTGAATAGAATCAACTCCTTCCTTTGAAAAAGGGAGGTTGGGAGGGATTCTTGTAGAAAAACTCCCCTAAATCCTCCTTTCTTGCACTTCGTTTTAAAGCAATGCTTTAAAACTTGCTCAGGGGGAGTTTATATAGCAATGAAATATCAAAACAAAAAAGGACCCCAAAATGACCTTACACATCACCAAAACCGCGATTGCCCGTTGGCACCAGATGCTTGAACAGCGTGATATGGCCATCCTGAATGAACTGCTGGCCGATGAGGTGGTGTTTCGTTCTCCGGTGGCTTATCAGCCTTATGCCGGCAAGCAGGTGGTATTTTTTATTCTGACCAACGTGATTCAGGTCTTTGAGAACTTTAGCTATCACCGTGAATTTTATGCTGCAGACGGTAACAATGTTGTGCTTGAGTTTTCTGCCCAGGTGGGAGATAAAAAACTCAAGGGTATTGATATGATCCGCTTCAATGATCAAGGTCAGATCATTGATTTTGAAGTGATGATTCGTCCTAAAAGCGGCCTCGAAGCTTTGGCTGCCGAGATGGGACAACGGATGGCACAATTTATGCCCACCTGATCTAAGCCCTGAACTCAACTGACTTCATAACATGAGAGAACTAGCATGATATAAGCCAAACCATAAAAGGGGGGAACAAAACATGAAATTTGTGATCCAGAAAATGGCCCAGCTCACCCAGCGCTTGATTGATGAATGGACCGGCGCCGCAGAACCGACCTTATATTTTAATCCCGAAGGTCAAATCCGGCGCTGTATAGATGTTTTACCGCAACTGAAACAGAAATACCGGCCAACCCCGTGGCTGTCCAATACCCATGCGCATCTGCTTTATTTTGACTTAATCAAGAAAAAAACCATCCGCCTGCATTACGATGCCATTGAGCAGCTGAACATGTCCGATGGTGGCGTAACGGCTATTGCCTGGTACGGTCTGCATCTGCCACCACGCACCCCAACCATTATTGTAATGCACACCATTGTCGGAACTGCCGAGAGCATGAGCGAGCTGGTGCGGGATTTACATCAGCAGACCGGCTGGCGTATTGCCTTATGTTTACGCCGTGGTCATGCCAACTTGCCTATGCCGGTTCCGAAAATCTGCCTGTTTGGTTCCACCGAAGATTTACGGGAACAGATCCAGTTTATTCAGAAAAAATTCCCGGTTTCTGCCCTATATGGGGTAGGTTCATCGGCCGGTACCGGTTTGCTGGTGCGTTATTTAGGTGAAGAAGGCGACAAAACGCCGCTAAAAGCTGCTTTTGCACTGTGCCCGGGGTATGACACCGAAATCGGCTTTAACCATGTTCATCCGTTTTATAGTAAGGTCATGACCAAAAAGGTGATTCAGGCCTTTATTGATCCTTATCGGAGTAGCTGGCAGAAAACCAAATCGCTGGCCAAAGTCATTACCGCGCAAAACCTGGCCGAATTTGAACAGGCCTATTTTGAGATGGCCGGCTATCATGATTATGAAAGTTATAGCAAAGCCATTAACCCGATTTATGTGTTCCAGAATGTCAAAATTCCCCTGATGATTTTAAACGCCGAAGATGATCCGGTTTGTCATATTAAAAATCTGGAACCGTATAAAGAACGTATTCAGAAAATGCCGAATATTATGGTGGTGACCACCAAAAAGGGCAGTCATTGCGGTTTTTATGAAGGTTTAGGTGCGCCACAGTC
Organism: Acinetobacter sp. YH12132; assembly: GCF_013418645.1. Classification (NCBI taxonomy): domain Bacteria; kingdom Pseudomonadati; phylum Pseudomonadota; class Gammaproteobacteria; order Moraxellales; family Moraxellaceae; genus Acinetobacter; species Acinetobacter sp. YH12132. Next base: position 57,711 of record NZ_VPBR01000012.1, on the reverse strand, counting down.
CTGGGCCACACGTTTAATGGCTGATTATTTAAAGAACCAGCATCAACAGGGTGAACGTTCTTATTCCTGAATGGAACAGCTTCATAAAAAGGCCAATAAAAAACCCAGTACATGGACTGGGTTTTTTTATGCAACAGTGCTTGAAGGCTGAAATCAGTTTTCAAGCGCTGGGGTTGCTGCGGCAATGGCTGCGGCAACAGCGTCATCTTGTGACTGGCTGTCCGGGTCCGGGTTGGCTGGACGGGCTTCTACCGGCTTGTCTTCAGCAGGAGCGGCCTGAGCTGGCTGAGGGGCTGGCGCAGGTTCACGTGGCGTCACTTCACGACGAATTTCAGTTGTGGTGTTTTCAGTTTCAGTACGTTCAACTTCGTATTCCACTGGCGCTTCAGTTTCAGACACTTCTGGCGTTTCTGCTTCAAGTGGCTCGAACTGGGCTGGCTCAGTGATCTGCTCAGTTTGCTGAACCTCAACTTCAACCTGTTCTTCTTCCTGAGGTGCTTCTTTTTTAACACAGGCACTCAGGAATAAACTGGTTGCAATTGCACCACAAATCAAAAATTTTTTGTTCATAATCTAAAAAAGGAGGGTTCAACGAGATGCGCGTATTATAACAGCAAAAAATCAGATGAAAATCCTATGAATAAAATCTAATTTTTTATCGGAAATGCTGATAGAATAGCCAATTGTTTATTGTTCTATGAATTGATGCGGAATGACTTTGCTTTATAGGTGCAGAGTAAAGTAAAATTGCGCAACATTGCAGGCCAGTTTAGGCTCGATTGTACGAGAAACCCAATGACCCATTTTATTTTCGTGACTGGTGGTGTTGTTTCATCACTAGGTAAAGGTATTTCAGCTGCTTCAGTTGCTGCACTTTTAGAAGCCCGTGGTTTGAAAGTAACCATGGTCAAAATGGATCCATACATCAATGTCGATCCAGGGACGATGAGTCCTTTCCAACATGGTGAAGTTTTTGTCACAGAGGATGGTGCTGAAACTGACTTAGACTTGGGTTATTACGAACGTTTCTTGCGTCGTGCGAAGATGACGAAGTTAAACAACTTCACATCAGGTCGCGTGTACCAAGACGTCTTAAATAAAGAGCGTCGTGGTGATTATCTGGGCGGTACCGTTCAGGTGATTCCACACATCACAGATAATATTAAAGAGCGTGTCCTTCGCGCAGGTGAAGGTTATGACGTTGCCATTGTTGAGATTGGCGGCACGGTCGGTGACATTGAATCTCTCCCATTCATGGAATCGGTCCGTCAGCTCATGGTTGAGCTCGGTCATAAACGTACCATGCTGATGCATTTAACCCTGTTGCCATACATCAAGTCTGCAGCAGAGTTAAAAACCAAGCCAACCCAGCACTCGGTTAAAGAATTACTGTCAATCGGTATTCAGCCAGATATCCTGATCTGCCGTACTGAGCACGATGTAGACGCAGATACTACCCGCAAAATTGCACTGTTCACCAACGTTGAAGCGCGTGCAGTGGTGGTATGTAAAGATGCCAAAACCATTTATCAAATTCCACGTACCTTCTATGAGCAGGATGTTGATGATTTGATCTGTGAACGTTTTGGTTTTGATGTGCCAGAAGCAGACCTGTCTGACTGGGATAACGTGGTTGAAGCCTTACTGAATCCGGAATACACCGTACGTGTAGCGATGGTTGGTAAATACGTTGAACTGCCAGATGCCTATAAATCGGTGAACGAAGCATTATTGCATGCCGGTATTCAAAACCGTGTCAAAGTACAAATTGACTATGTCAATGCAGAAGACCTGGAAAGCCAGGACGTTGCAGCCGTACTGAAAGATGCTGACGCAATTCTGGTCCCTGGCGGCTTTGGTGAGCGCGGTACTGAAGGCAAAATGGCGGCAATCCGTTATGCACGTGAAAACGGTGTTCCATTCCTGGGCATCTGTTTAGGTATGCAGCTTGCCGTGATCGAATACGCACGTAATGTTGCCGGTATTGCAGATGCGACTTCAACTGAATTTAACCGTTCAACCAAATCTCCATTAATTGGTCTGATTACCGAATGGTTAGATGAGCGTGGTGAAGTACAGCAGCGTTCAGTTGATTCTGACCTCGGCGGTACCATGCGTTTAGGTGCACAAAAATCAGAACTGGTTGAAGGCACCAAAACCTGTGAAGTGTACGGTTCAGCAGAAATTATTGAACGTCACCGCCACCGCTATGAAATGAATAACCGTTATATTCCTGTTCTTGAAGAAAAAGGCATGAAAATCTCAGGTTATTCACCAGTACAGCACTTGGTGGAAACAGTTGAAATCCCTCAACATCCTTGGTTTATTGCGGTACAATTCCACCCAGAATTTACCAGCTCGCCACGTGATGGACATCCGCTGTTTGCAAGCTTTATTGATGCTGCCAAAAAGCAGTACCAAAACAAGCACTAAGCGGTAAAAGGAATAAACCAGGAAGTTTAAATGTCACAATTAAAAGCACAAGAAGTTGTACGTTTAGGCGATATACAAATGGCAAACCACTTGCCATTTGTACTATTCGGCGGCATGAACGTACTTGAGTCCAAAGATTTGGCCTTTGAAATTGCAGAAACCTATATTGATATCTGCACACGTTTGAATATTCCTTACGTTTTTAAGGCCAGCTTTGATAAAGCCAACCGTTCAAGCCTGAACTCGTTCCGTGGCCCAGGCCTGGAAAAAGGGATTGAGTGGCTGGCAGACATCAAAAAACACTTCAATGTTCCGATTATCACCGACGTGCATGAGCCGTATCAGGCTGCGCCGGTGGCTGAAGTTGCTGACATTATTCAGCTTCCTGCCTTTTTAAGCCGTCAGACCGATTTAGTTGAAGCTATGGCCAAAACACAGGCCATCATCAACATTAAAAAAGCCCAATTCCTTGCGCCGCATGAAATGCGTCATATCCTGCATAAATGTCTGGAAGCTGGTAATGACAAACTGATTCTTTGTGAACGGGGCTCAGCCTTTGGTTACAACAATCTGGTGGTCGATATGCTGGGCTTTGACATCATGAAAGAGATGAATGTACCGGTCTTCTTCGATGTGACCCATGCGCTGCAAACGCCGGGTGGTCGTGCCGATTCAGCAGGTGGTCGCCGTGCGCAAATCACCACACTGGCGCGTGCTGGTATGGCGACTGGTCTTGCAGGTTTATTCCTGGAAGCGCATCCAGATCCGGATGTGGCCAAATGTGATGGCCCGTGTGCGCTGCGCCTGTCACAATTAGAGCCATTCTTGGCGCAATTAAAAGAATTGGATACTTTAGTTAAAGGATTCAAAAAGTTAGATACTCATTGATGCCCGCAACAGCATCTATTATTCAATCAACTGAGGAATTGTTCATGAGCCAAATCGTTGACATTCGTGCACGTGAAATTTTGGACTCTCGTGGTAACCCAACCATCGAAGCAGACGTAATCTTAGCATCTGGCGTAGTTGGCCGTGCATGTGCACCATCTGGTGCTTCAACTGGTTCTCGTGAAGCTTTAGAACTTCGTGATGGCGATAAAGCACGTTACTTAGGTAAAGGTGTGAAAACTGCCGTAAACAACGTTAACACGCTAATCCGTGATGCGCTGGTGGGTAAATCAGTATTTGAGCAAAAAGACATCGACAATACGATGATTGCTTTAGATGGTACTGAAAACAAAGAAAAATTAGGTGCAAACGCAACGCTAGCCGTATCGTTGGCTGCTGCACGCGCTGCTGCTGATGAAAAGAAAATTCCTCTTTTCCAATACATCGCAGATTTACGTGGTCAAACCATTTTGACTATGCCTGTGCCAATGATGAACATCCTGAACGGTGGTGCGCACGCAGACAACACTGTTGACATTCAAGAGTTCATGATTGAGCCAGTAGGCTTCACTTCATTCGCTGAAGCATTACGTTCAGGCGCTGAAGTATTCCATGCGTTAAAATCAGTATTAAAGAAAAAAGGTTTGAACACAGCTGTAGGTGATGAAGGTGGTTTCGCGCCGAACTTACGTTCAAACGAAGAAGCAATTACCGTAATTCTTGAAGCAATTGAACAGACTGGCTACAAGGCAGGTTCTGACATGATGCTTGCGCTTGACTGTGCATCTTCTGAATTCTACAAGAATGGTCAATACGTACTGGAAGGCGAAGGCAACAAAGCATTCACCAGCAACCAGTTTGCTGACTATTTAGCTGGCTTGGTAAACCAATATCCAATTATCTCAATTGAAGATGGTTTAGATGAATCTGACTGGGAAGGCTGGTCTTACCTGACGTCAATTCTTGGCGACAAGATCCAGTTGGTCGGTGATGACCTGTTCGTGACTAACCCTAAAATCCTGCAACGCGGTATCAACGAAAAAGTGGGTAACTCGATTCTGATTAAATACAACCAGATTGGTACCTTGACTGAAACTTTAGATGCCATCTACCTTGCAAAAGCCAATGGTTACTCAACGGTTATTTCTCACCGTTCAGGTGAAACTGAAGACTCGACCATTGCTGATCTTGCAGTAGGTACAGCAGCAGGTCAAATCAAGACTGGTTCTCTATGCCGTTCTGACCGTGTAGCGAAATATAACCAATTACTTCGTATTGAAGAATTGACGAATGCTGCATATCGCGGTAAAGCTGAGTTTAAAGGTTTAAACTAAGCGACAGATGTCAATGTTAAGTGTATTCGACTCGAAATCGAGTAAAGTACTGTTGGGCCTTGCGATCGTTCTGATCGCAGGGTTTCAATATTTATACTGGTTTGGTGAAGGTGGTTATCGTGAACATCAGGAACTGACCCAGAAAATACAACAACAAACCGAACTCAATAATGAATTAAAAGAACGTAACCGGGTTTTGGCCGCGGAAGTTTATGATTTAAAAAATGGTGTAGAAGCCATCGAAGAACATGCCCGTCTTGATCTGGGCTTAATTAAACCACATGAAACTTTTGTACAGATGAGTACCATCAGTACCCAATATAAGCCGATTTATATCAATCCGAATGCCCAGGTAGATTTACGTACCAATGAAGCACCACAGCCAGCTGCAACAACCCCTACACCATAAACTTTGGGCCGTTATTCCGGCAGCAGGTTCGGGCAGTCGCTTTTCCAAATCCGAACTCAAGCAATATCAGATGATCCAGGACCACACGGTGCTGGAGCATACGGTAGCGTGTTTAAATCAGTTGCCGCTGGCAGGTTATGTGCTGGCCATTGGTGCGCAGGATGATGTGGCCCAGCGTTTGCCGTTTGCACATCAGGATAAAGCTCATTTTTGTCTGGGTGGCGCAGAGCGGGTCAACTCGGTACTGAATGCCTTGCAGTATTTATCTGCTATTGCATCGGATGAAGACTGGGTGCTGGTGCATGATGCCGCGCGTCCCTGTGTGGCGGTTGAAAACTTATATGCGCTGGTGAATCAGGCGGTACACAGCAACCAGAGTGCCATTCTGGCCATTCCGGTCCGTGACACCCTCAAGCGCGTAGAGACGCAGCAGCAGATTCAGACCACAGTAGACCGTGCCCAGCTGTGGCAGGCGCAAACCCCGCAAATGGCGCGCTTAGGTGAGCTAAAACGCGCGATTGAACAGGCATTGGCGCAAGAGGTGAATATTACCGATGAAGCCAGTGCGCTGGAGCATGGTGGCTATCCGGTACAGGTGGTACAGGGACGCTCGGACAATATTAAAATTACCTATCCCGATGATCTGGAGCTGGCGCGTTTAATTCTGCAAGCCCAGCACGCCGCAACCACTGCATAAAAAATCTTTGCTGAAATCATGAGTCGGGTGTGTATTTCCGATTCACTCTGCGCATGGTTCATCCTATAATTGCCGATGATTTGTTATCTGGATTGAATGGGGCGCAATGATACCTTCTCAGCAGTATCGTTTTTTACGTCACTCTTTACGTGATGGAAGAAGCATTAAAAGCGATACCTCTCGCTGGACCAAACTACACCTCGATCCCTGGCTATTATGCTTCCTGATCCTGAATGCAATTTTAGGGCTGATGGTGGTGTATAGTGCCACCGCACAGGATATGGGAATGGTGATGCGTCAGGGCATCAGCTTTGGTATCGGCTTTATTGCCATGTTTATCTGTGCGCAGATTCCGCCCAAGGTCTATCAGGCCGCCAGTCCCTATTTTTATGCCCTGGCCGTGCTCATGCTGGTACTGGTGCTGCTGATTGGTGAAACCCGCATGGGGGCCAAACGCTGGATCAGTCTGCCCGGTATTGGCAGTATGCAGCCCAGTGAATTCATGAAATTTACCATGCCACTGATGATGGCCTGGTATTTTGCTCGTAAACCGTTTCCACCCAAATTCCTGCAAATCGTCGGTGCGCTGGTGCTGCTCGGCATTCCTTTTGTGCTGGTGGCGCTACAGCCGGACTTGAACATTGGCCTGATTATTCCGGGCATTTTTGTATTGTTTCTGAGCGGCATGTCCTGGCGTTTAATTGGCGGGGCATTTGCGGCGATGGCCATTGTTGCACCGCTGGCCTGGATGTTTTTATTACAGGAATATCAAAAGAAACGGATTTTAACCCTGTTTGATCCGGAATCTGATGCACTCGGCGCTGGCTGGAATATTATTCAATCTAAAATTGCCATTGGTTCGGGTGGTCTGACCGGTAAGGGCTATCTGGAAGGCACTCAGTCGCATTTGGGTTATTTGCCGGAGCATCATACTGACTTTATTATGTCGACCTATGCTGAAGAATTTGGCTTCTTTGGCGTATTTTTACTGTTCGCGCTGTTTGCTGCAATTATTATCCGCTGCCTGATTATCAGCTTGAGCTGTTTTCATAATTTCGGCCGCCTATATGCCGGTGCAGTTGGTTTGACCTTCTTCTTCTTTGTGTTTTTAAATTCTGGCATGGTCAGCGGGATTTTACCGGTAACCGGCGATCCATTACCGTTAATGAGTTATGGCGGTACGGCTGTGGTCAGTCTGTTGGCCGGGATGGGCATTGTTATGTCAGTACATACCCATCGTTAAACACGATCCTGCTGTTATAAAAAAAAGCCTCATCTGAGGCTTTTGGGTTATGAGCTTTTCACAAAGCTGGCTTCCTGGGAAGACGGGTATTTGGTCAGCAGGGTGCTACGATACTGTGCGGCCAGTGCATCATTCTTGTCGACATTTTTAGCAATGCTATACAGACGATACACCGCATTAGAGGCTTTAGACGAATTTGGATATTTGCTGGCAACAATTTCAAAATTCTTTTTGGCTTCGCTGTAGTTGGTTGGTTCAATTGCCAGATTAAACTCAGCCAGCCAGAAATAGGCATTGCTGATATACACGCTATTCGGATGGTTTTTAATAAAGTTCTGCATCGGGGCAATGGCTTTTTTGGCACCGCCTTGTTTATAGGCATCCAAAGCGATGGTATAGGCGGCTTTTTCCAGTTCTTCCGTCGAGCTTTGTGTGCTAACCACGGTGGTCGCTGCTGGTGCTGGGGCAGCGGTATTATTTACGGGGTTGCTGGTGGGTTGGCTGCTGCTGGCTGTACTGGGAGAACTATCTTGTTGATTATCCTCCTCTACAGCAGGTGCCGCTTCCGGATCAATTTTCTGATTCAGCAGTTCAAGACGCTGGTCTAAATCGGTATAACGGTTGGTCAGTTCATGCTTGAGCTGGACAATCTCGTTTTCCTGTTCTTCCATTTTGCCACGCAGGGTACGAATATCATTTTCAAGCTGCTGGTTTTTTTGCATCAATTGCCAGTTCAGGTTGGTGGTGACCGGAGCGCCACTATTGGAGGCGCCAATGGCCGCCGGGGTGCTGGCACTGCCGCTGTTCTGGCTTAAGCCGCGTGATTCAATGGGAATATTGGCCAGTGCTGGCGCAGAGCAGAGCAGGGTGAGTGCACAGAGCGTATGCTTTTTTAGCATCATTTTCATATCCATCTTTTATCTTTACTGGGAATGAGCGGGCAGGAAAGGGCTCATTCCAAATCATCATGTGCACATTAAAAACGGCCCGAACCCGAATTGCAATAAGCTTTTACAAAGTTGTCATGAATTAGGCGTCTGTCAAAATTCTCGGAATTCTGTTGCAAAATAACCAATTAAATACAAACTGTTTTTTTAATAATCAAATAGATGGCTGATTTATATAAAAGCGCAATCAGGACTTGCAAGTTCAATAAAATTGTCTATACTCTGTTTCTGCAATGGTAGCCCTGCCGGTTACTTCGCAATTTCACCCTGTGAACCCCGCCAGGACCGGAAGGTAGCAACGGTAGCAGACGTGGGATGTGCCGAAGCTTTGCTGGTAGGGTTGCCACCATTTTTATAATTCTTAGAATATCGCTTTTTTCTTTTTAATTTCCTTTCGATTTAATCCCTATATTATTTTCTTATATTTGTCGATGTTTCATCCTAGTTAGATGCTTATCTACATCTCTAGATTCAGTTTTTAATCTTCTGCTTTACGGTTAATCGCCTTCATAATCGCATCCATTTCAAAACCACGATACATTAAAAAGCGGATCTGTCTGGCTTTCAGTTTCGGGTCTTTCGTGACATCAGTACCAAACTTTTTAACTTTTAATTCGTAGGCTTGCTGCACCCAGTCGGTTTCTTTCAGTTCTTCTGAAATTAAAGCGGTATCAATTTTTTTGCTTTTCAGCTTCATTTTAATCTGATTGGGGCCTTTGCCTTTGCGCTTTTGGCTGGACAGCAGGGTTTCGGCCACACGCTGGTCACTCTGGTAATTCTCGCGTGACAGTTCATCGACCAAAACGACCACTTCTTCACGGTTTTCTGCATACAGCGCCAGTTTCTCAATCAGTTCAGCTTTGGAATATTCTTTACGGGTCAGGACTGCAAAGGCATAAGAGCGCAAACGTGAACCGCTTAAACCGGGTTTGTGTTCCTGACTGTTATTATGATCGAATAAACGTTCTTCAGGATCAAATTCAGGCGGGGCAGTTGCAGATACAGATGGTGCTGGCTGATCTTCTGCATCGCCAAATTGCTGCTTTAAGGTTTCATAGTCCAACAGTTTAGTGAATTTCGCATCTGACATAAGCATCTCGCAGAAAAGGGCCATCAGCATAATAACAAAACGCCCCGTAGGGCGTATTGTGTAATGTCTAAAGTCTCAACAGTTGAGTCTTACAGATCTAATGAAAAGTCAGGTTCCTCTTCGTCTTTTTCTTCCACCACGTTGCCTGTGGTTAATAGCTGTTCACGAATCAGTTTTTCAATGGTCTGTGCCAGTTCAGGATGTTCTTCCAGATGGCGAATGGTATTGTTTTTACCTTGGCCAATCTTTTCACCTTGATATGAATACCAAGCACCAGCTTTTTGCACAATCTCTTGCTGCACAGCCAGGTCGACCAGTTCACCTAAATGGTTCACACCTTTGCCGTACAGAATCTGGAACAGCGCTTCACGGAACGGAGGTGCCATCTTGTTCTTCACCACTTTTACTTTGGTTTCAGAACCGACAATTTCATCACCTTCTTTGACCTGACCAACACGGCGAATATCTAAACGTACTGAGGCATAGAATTTCAGTGCGTTACCACCAGTGGTGGTTTCCGGGCTACCAAACATCACACCAATCTTCATACGGATCTGGTTAATGAAGATCACCATACAGTTAGAACGTTTGGCATTACCGGTAATTTTACGTAGCGCCTGGCTCATCAGACGAGCCTGCAGGCCCATATGTGAATCACCCATTTCGCCTTCAATTTCGGCACGAGGGGTCAGGGCCGCAACAGAGTCGACGACGATCAGGTCAATTGCGCCTGAACGTACCAGCATGTCGGCAATTTCCAGTGCCTGTTCACCGTTGTCCGGTTGTGAAACCAGCAGGTTGTCAATATCTACACCCAGTTTGCGCGCATATTGAGGATCAAGAGCATGTTCGGCATCAATAAAGGCACAGGTGCCGCCGGCTTTTTGACATTCCGCAATGGCTTGCAGGGTCATTGTGGTTTTACCTGAAGATTCAGGGCCATAAATTTCAATAATACGGCCTTTTGGTAAACCACCAATACCGAGCGCGATATCCAGCGTTAATGAACCGGTAGATACTGCTTCTACAGCTTGTACGGTATTGTCACCAAGACGCATTACTGTGTTTTTACCAAACTGTTTTTCAATCTGGCTTAGGGCAGCATTTAGCGCCTTGCTTTTATTCTCATCCATCTTACAACCTCAATACGATGTCACCAAACAATATACTCAAGTGGATGTATGTACTTTAAACTCTTTCCACCCGAGTATAGTGACAGAATTTATGTTTCTCTTCTATGAAAATCAGTGGCCTTGCGACACATTCTGACGCCCAAAATTAATCATCATGATATGACCAGGACTGGTCATAGGACTGATCATTTTCTTGTTTAAATTTACTGATTTGTCGTCGGTCTTTTTTACTTGGACGATGATCAGGCCGTGCTAGATTATGCAACTTTCTTTGTGATGCAATCAATTCCCGACGAGCAATACTGACCTCAGTTTCTTCATAAAGTTGCTGGGCCACCGGTGCCGGACCGCGGACTGCCGATAAAGACAGTACTTTGACCGTTTTGCGGTCAAAGCCCTGTTGTATGGTCAGCTCCATACCAACCCGGATTTCCTTGGAAACTTTGACGCGCTCACCATTATGATGCACCTTGCCGCCTTCAATGGCCGCTTTGGCAATTGAACGGGTTTTAAAAAAGCGGGCCGCCCAGAGCCACTTGTCAATACGCATGCTTTCTACAGCTTCGTGTTGAGCAGATTTAGGCATATATTTTGTTTTCCTCAGCGTGTTGCAATAGGGGAATCAGGTCGGTCAGCGCATGCAGCATCGGATAACGGCTGTCTACACGGGCTGCTTTGCCTGATGAAGGCTGCTGAATGGTCAGCAGCTGTTGAATACCGAATTTTGCTGCACCATTGAGTACTTTTTCGGTATCATCAATAAAGTAACAGCGGGCAGGATCAAAAGGATGCTGCTGTGCCAGGTGTTGCCAGAATTCGACAAATTCTTTGGCATGTCCAACGCTTTCACTGCTGATCATGACATCAAAATAGTTGGTCAGACCGGTTTGCTCAAGTTTAAAGGCCAGGCCGGCGCAGTCGGCATTGGTGGCCAGCCAGATTGGATAGCCATTGGCTTTTAGGTAATCGAGCAGCTCGATACAGCCCGGTCTTAAAGCCACCTTATGTTTGTGCTCAATCTGCATGGCCAGTACATCGACCCCGACTTTACTGGTCCAGAAGCGCGATGAATACCAGTTGAGGGTATGGTTGTGTTCCTGATAAAACTGGAACAGGGTATCCCGGCTTTCCGCCAGACTGCATTGATGCAGCTCGGCATAGCGCACCGGTAACAGCTCATTCCAGATGAAATCATCATAGGCAAGGTCAAGCAGCGTACCATCCATGTCAAAGATGATGGTGGGTTGATCAGAATAATTCGACATATAAGGCTATCTATGTTTAAAAAAACCACAGCACCACAAGATCCACTGATTTTGCAGCTGATGCCCATTGTGACACAGGCATGTGAAATCTTGCGAGAAGAATATCAGCGTTATTGTTCCGGTGCCGATTTTGATATTGAACACAAAAGCGATGAATCGCCCGTAACCCAGGCCGATTTTCGGGTGAATGCCTTCATTACAGAACAGCTGGCCCAGCAGTTTCCAGATGTGCCGCTACTGTCAGAAGAAGGCGCAGTTTATGATCGGGCGCGGTGGGACACGTTCTGGCTGCTTGATCCACTCGATGGCACCAAAGAGTTTTTACATCAACGTCCGGAATTTACCATTAACCTGAGTCTGGTCGAAGGCATTCATACCACCTTTGCCATTCTGGCGATTCCGGGCGAGCAAACGGTGTATATCTGCCCCAAACAGGGCCTGCCGCTACGGTTTAATATCCAGCAACAGCAATGGTACGCCTATCTATATGTAGACAGTGGTCCGCAGATTCAAGTCGGTTTAAGTCAAAGTAGCCAAAATAAACCGGTCTATGAGCAGTATCTACAGGCGCTCGCTACGATTGAACAGGACTATACGGTTTTTCGTGCTGGCAGCGCCTATAAGTTCTGCATGATGCTGGAAGATAAAGTGGATTTATATCCGCGTTTTCACCCAACCAGTGAATGGGACACCAGTGCTGGCCAATGCCTGATTGAACGGATTGGCGGTGGCCTGATTGATTTTCAGGGACGGCCATTTTTATATAACCATCGTGATACGCTGTTAAATGGCAATTTTATTGCCTATAAAAATGCCGAAATGAAAGAGATTGCCTTGCGTGCTCTAGCACTTATGGCGAATGAACATTGAGCTAATTTGCCAACATGCTATAGTGGGCTTAACACCTTTGTATTTGGCTTGATCCATGGCGTTAGAGCTGCTTCCACCGAGTATGTTAAAGGCAATTGATTTGTTGCCCGATGTGCATACTCCCGTGACCTTGTTTACCCGGCATTCCATTCGTGAAAATGTGGCTGGACAGGGACTGGCGGGCTATGATTTGCAGTTAACCGGTCCGGGACGTGAACTGGCGCAAAAATGGGGGGCTTATCTCATTGACCATAGCGGACGCGCCATTCAGCATTGTATCTCTAGTCCAATCCAGCGCTGTGTCGATACTGCCGCCTTAATGATTGAAGGCGCCGACTCGGTACATATTGCACCAAATACCCATCATATTGAAATTGTCGAGCAGGGCTTGCTGGTCGAGCCAGGCAGTTTTGTGCTGGACATCAAGCAGGCTGGTCCGTATTTTCGCCAGCAGGGTGCGTTGGGCTTTATTAACAGCTTTGTCAATAATGCCTTGCCGGGCATGAAACACCCGATTCACGGCGTGGTGGATGTGCTGGAACTGATTTATAACACTCATCCTAACAGTCCGGGCGGCCTAAGTCTGGCGGTCAGTCATGACACCATTCTGGCTGCGATTATTGCGGTAATTTCAGGGCGTAATGAGGTGTCACAGGAAGACTGGCCACAAATGATGGAAGGGCTGTTTGTCTGGTTTGAAGGTGAAAATTTTCTGGAATCACAGTTGAAATGGATCTGGCGCGGCAAAGTACATACCTTGGATATCTCGCAGTTTCATCAAAAAGTTTAATATAAATTTGCGCTGGGGATGGTTTGTGAAGGTGAGCTATGGCTGGCTTTAATATATCTTACTCACACTCAAAAAAATTCACCTAAAATGACTATGTGCTACGCCTATTTCTATTGGGGTGTAAGAGTCTTGTCTGTCTAAAAAACGCCTAAATCAAAATTTTATTTTCTGCTGCATTTTTGTTCATCATTTAAAAAATAAAAATTAGCTTTCTCTGTATCTGCTCAATAAAGTACAACACATTGCTTTGGACTCTAAACTACTTTAATATATTTAATTAAGTTATTGAAAAATATGTGTTTATTTTTTTATTTTTAGTCATAAATTGACATTGGGGTAAAGTAAATAGTGAAAAGTGTGATCAAGTTTCCGCTTAGTTTGTTAAGTGTAAGTATATTGTCGTTTATGCTGACGGCATGTGGCGGTGGTGGTAGTGATGGAGAAAGTCAACAGCCGAACAATGGGACAGCACCAGATGCTCCGCTGCATGGAAGTCATTATCCTGAGCCAACGCAAGATGTGGTAAGTCCATCTGTTTTGGGTTTTTATGATTTTAATGCCCAGTCTGAATCACGTGAAGTGCGTAATGATTTAACAGGTTCTTTACAGGCGATGGTGCAGTTTGCCCAAGGCCATGTGGTTGACCCGAATGGTAACGAAGAGAAAAAAATGCCACGTTTAACCGCAGAACGGGAGGCATTGTTATTAATCACACCGATGCAGGAGATGGATCAGATTAATGCACTGCAGGTTGAGGTGTATCAGAATGAACGGCTGTTACGCCGTATCAACCTGGCTGATCCGACTCAAATTCCGGCCTCGGACCAGAGCAATCGTGATGGCCGTGCAGAAGTGCGCTACAGTAAACAGGCCTGGTCAGCGCGCTTAAACTGGGATGAAGTACGTCCGGGCTTAAAATTACGGATCATTGACAGCAAAAACCGCAGTGGTGATTTACTGGCAGAGCAGATTGATTTTGCTGCGCCTGGTGAACTGGTACTAAATAATATCCGGATTGGACTGCTCACTGCGCCCCCACATTCAACAGGGCATGCCATGCTGCTTGAACCGGAAAAGTCAGGCTCAGACTATTTCCAGACCATTCCGGCAGCGCACATGACGGTGGCTAAATATGATGATATTCAGCTGGATCGGGTGATGGTGGCCAACGGCACCATCTACGATAGTCAAAGTGCAGGCGAAGGCGGTGTTTATTCGGGGGATATGCGTGAAAACACGGCGAAATCGACCTTTAGTGTGGGAATTAACTTGGCTAACTGGGGGGTGACCAGTGCCTCGATGCTCAGTCAGCAGCAGCCTCAACTGACTCAAACTGTGGTGACTCACCATGCGCGCGGTAAATATAGCAATGGTGAACAGACCCATGGCTTGAGTGGCGGTAACGGTATGTTGACCCTGTATAACTCGGTGGGTAACGAATTTAGCCATGAAATTGGCCATCATTATGGTTTAGGCCATTATCCGGGCTCTTTTAAAGTAGATGATACCACCACCAATTATTTCTGGTCGGCACATCATGCCGATAGTGGCTGGGGCTATATAGGCTATCGCAACAAAATGCGCGGTAATTTGGCCTGGCAATCCTCCAATCTGGGCGATGGCAAAAACGGGGTGCCAAATTTCCTGAAACTGTATCCGTATGGTTGGGATGCCATGTCAGGCGGTGCCACCAATAGCAGTATTTCACGTTATACCCATTACACCGGTTATAGTACCTTTTTGCGTATCCAGCCGCATTTTACCAATCGTCATGTGTGGGATGAAAGCTCGCCATCCGGCTATAAACGCTGGAATCCGGACAGCCGCCAGATGGAAGTGGTCTATCCGAAAGTGCCGAATTCAAGCGAGGTCTGGTATAACAGCGCCGATGGCTATTATTTAAAACCGCGTTTATTTGGGGTGCCGGTGATTACCATTATTGGCGGCTATGATCCGGAAACCCAGCAAGGGGTGTTGTATCCGGCAGCACGCAGCAACTGGGGCAATGTCTATGATTTGCCGGCTGCACAGCGTGGCGCAGAGCAGGCGGCTTGCTGGTTAGATGTTCAATATACCAATCGCAGCCAGAACGTGGCTTTGGCACCTCATCGTATGCGTGGTAATGCCAATAAGCTGCATGTGAACCTGGCCATTACAGATCAGCCGCAACAGGTTAATTTGTACTGCAAAAAAGCCAATGAAGCCGAGAAATTATTATCGACACTTACGATTCCTCAATACGGCACTGCCATTTCAGCTGCTGTAAAAATTGGACGTGAGGATGGTTATACGGCGCTTAGAAAAGTGGAATTGCCGGAATTCCAGCAGCAATTGGAAGCACAGGCCAATCAGGCGGTGATCGCTTTAAAGCCAGCTGCACAATTACTATATGATTCTTATGCAGAAAATCGTCATGAATTGAGTGCACTAGCTCAGCAGCAGTTGCAGCGTTATGAACAGCAGCAACAGAACATCTACCGTTTGAATCGCTGGATGAATGTCTACCGTGCCGATCTGGAGCATGCAAAACCTGAAGCGCAAACAGCGCTGGAAGGCTTCGTGACGCAGTTGGGACTGGCCAATGAAGATCTTCTGGCTGAAGCAACGCTACTTAAAAACAGAAATAACTGTTTGAAAGTGGAAACTCTGGCGACAGGTCAGAAAAATGTCTATATCAGTGGTGCAAGCGCCTGTACCGGAGATGACACCGAGCAATGGATTTATGATGGTTTGAGCCGGATTCATAGTAAAGCCGAGATAGATTTGTGTTTAAGCAATAACAGCAATGTGGTAACACTGGCCAGCTGTAGCACCACACAGGACAGTCAGGTGTGGACAATGCATACAGAAACCGGAACCATCCGCCAGGGTGCTCAATGTTTTGATCTGGAACATGGCTATTTAAAAGACAATCGTGCCCGTTTAATCCGCTATGGCTGTACCGGTGGGGCTAACCAGCAATGGACCCAGTTAAGCGCTAATAATAGTCTGCAACTGGCTTATTTAACCCCAGAAAACTTAAGACTGATGCTGAAATAACAATTCATATTCAACATTCTAGTCTGAATTATATAAACACCTTCTAAGTAGTTTAGGAGGTGTTTTTTTATGGGGGATGTTGTGGCAATCAAAAATATAGGGGGACAGATTTATTTTCTAGTGATGGTAGGTCGTGTGATGGTTAGATGTTTTTTAGACGGTTTAGTGTGGAATTGAGATGGAATCGATCGGGACGTAAACGTATTGAGGATAAGATCGGACCAAAATAAAATCTACAGATACAAAAAAAGCCCTGAATCAGGGCTCTTTCTGCTTTGCGATTAGTTAGAAGCTAATGCTTTAACTTGCGCGTTCAAGCGGCTCTTATGACGAGCAGCTTTATTTTTATGGATGATGCCTTTATCAGCCATGCGGTCGATTACAGGTACAGCTTTTTTGTAAGCTTCTGAAGCAACAGCATAGTCACCAGCAGCGATAGCAGCTACTGTACGTTTAAGATAGGTACGAACCATAGAACGCAAGCTTGCGTTATGTTTACGTGCTTTAACGTTTTGACGAGCACGTTTTTTAGCTTGAGCAGAGTTTGCCACTCGTGCACTCCTTGAAATAGATTGGTCTGGGCGGGCCGCAATTCAACTGAAAACCACATCAGCAGAATTTCACCAGCCCGTAAACAAGTGCCATATTTTGATTAAACAATGCGTCGAAGTCAAGTCTTGACAAGCTTTGACAACATTTAAGATGCAGAAAAAAATGAAAGAAAACGTTAGATTAGTGTGAGTGCCTGAATATTGGATAAAAAATGACTCAAATCATAAAAAAAGCCATTGTCATTGGATCGACCGGTTTGGTCGGCCGGGCGCTGGTTTCTGCCTTAAATGATCATCCTGCCTGTCAGCAGGTTACGGCGGTGGTGCGTCGCCCGGATACAGCCTTTGAACAGATGGCCAAAGTACAGCCATTGGTGCTGGAAGATTTACTGATGCTGAATGATCAGGATGTCAGCGAGCATAGTCATGGCTTTAGCTGTTTGGGTACCACCCTGAAAAAAGCCGGCTCAAAAGATAACTTTTATGCGACCGACTTTACTATCAATGCCCATTTTGCCGAGCTGTTGCAGCAAACCTCTGCCCATTATCTGCTGGTCAGTGCCTTGGGGGCCAATGCCAGATCGCCATTTTTTTATAATCGGGTCAAAGGTGAACTGGAACAGTACATTCAGAACTTATCTTTAAGCAAAGTTTCACTGCTGCGCCCATCTTTATTGCTAGGCGAGCGTCAGGATGCACGTTTTCTGGAAGATCTGTCACAGCAGCTGTTTCAGCGCTGTTCATCTTTTTTGCCTAAAAATTTTAAACATCGGCCAGTGACAGCCGGGCAGGTGGCTCATACTATGGTCGAGGCTGCCTTAACTCAAACTGAAAAGTTTGAAATTTATGATAATTTACGCATACAACATACAAAATGAGGGAAACACACGTGTCTACAGTCGCTTTCGTTACTTGTGATTTGCTGGATGATAACCCGGATAAACAGCTGCAAGTGGTCACCCCATCAATGGATGGCAAATTTTTCAAAAGCTATGGCGCGCGTAAAAGTTTTGGCGGTCAGGTGGTGACGGTAAAATGCTTTGAAGATAATTCGCGTGTAAAAGAATTACTGGCGACTGAAGGCCGGGGCAAAGTGCTGGTGGTGGATGGTGGTGCGTCAATGCGCTGTGCACTTATGGGCGACCTGATTGCCGAATCTGCAGTAAAAAACAACTGGAATGGTGTGATTATTTACGGTTGTGTACGTGATGTCGATGCCATTGCTGAACTGGATTTAGGCGTACATGCGCTGGCAGCAATTCCACAAAAAAGTAACCGTAAAGGCGTGGGTGAGGTCGATATTCCGCTCAGCTTTGGTGGTGTGAATATTCAGTCGGGTGATTATATTTATGCCGATAATAATGGTATTGTGGTGGCCAAAGAAGCATTGGTGGAGCTGTAATCAACCCGATTCGGCATTCATCTTCTAGAACATAACAAGAACAGGAAGGTCATGATGTTGCATCATCAAATTAAAGTGGTACAGGCATTGGCTTCTGCTTTGACCGAAGGCGGGCGCGGAAGCAATGGCACAGCATTTCCCAAGCAACCAGAGCAGCCGCTCAAGTTGTATGAGTTTGAAGGTTCACCATTTTGTCGACGTGTACGCGAAGTCATGACCTTGCTGAATCTGGATTATGAAGTCTATCCCTGTCCTAAAGGCGGTAAAAAATACCGTCCGCAGGTCAAGGAATTGGGCGGTAAACTGCAATTTCCATTTCTGGTAGATGAAAATACCGGAGATCGTCTCTACGAATCGCAGCAGATTATTCATCATCTATTTAAACACTATGGCAAAAGCGGGAAAACCCCGCGGCGCTATGCGCATTATCCAAAAATTCCCTTTGTGGCCTTTGCGGGTACGCTGCTCAATGGCGCACGTGGGGTCTGGGTCAAGAAAAAGATTAAAAACCGTGCGGCACCGGAGCAACTGCTGGAGCTGTGGGGTTTTGAAGCCAGTCCGTATACGCGCATTGTGCGCAGTACCTTAACCGAGCTGGAATTGCCTTTTATTTTCCATAATGTGGCCAAAGAGCGCTGGCAGGATCAGGGGCTGGCCAAATTACGTTTAAAGCCAGGTAAATATGTACCTTTAAAGGGCGGTAAACGTGAGAAAGTCTTGGCACTGATGGGAGAGAATATTCAGGTGCCTTATCTGGTTGATCCGAATACCGGCGCTCATATGTTTGAATCGGATGATATTGTGCATTATTTGCAGCGCCAGTATGGTTAAAACTCTCAAGTTAAAAGCATCTTCGGATGCTTTTTTGTTTTTATGAAGATATCCGCGTTCAAACGCTGGATCTCCATGCTAAAGCCGATACACTAGGCACAGCGAATTTCAGGATATAACCATATGTTCAATAAAGTGGCGCAACTGTTTAAAAGCAAGCCCTCTCCAGAAGCAGAATTTCTGGCTGAACATCAGATTCAGTTTGATCCGCAACACGGCTATATCGTCGATGGTATTGTGCTGAATGATGCTTTATCGGAGCGGCTGGAGTATTTGTCTAATCGGCGTATGAACCGTTTTGATGACCTGAAAGAACTGTATTTTACCGCCATGCTGATCAATGAAAAAATTGATCTGGAAATTGCCACGCAAAGCTTTGTGACGCGTTTGGGCAACACAGAAGAAAACCTGTTGCAGTTTAAAAGTATCGTGAAACGCCTGAATGATTATTATCGTCAGTTTTTGCGTGAGAAAAAGTAAGCTTCAATCCATTTTTCAGCCAGATGCGGTCTCATTTTTCAGATAAAGATTAAGAAAAATTAACGTAATGGATGGAAATGCTCGTGTTAGTATAAGCCGCATGTTGATTAGACCTAAAAGCTATATACATGTTCCAACACGAAAGCTCCCAACTCAATCTGAAACAATTAAAAACGGGCGAAAAACGCTGGGTGGGCAATTTGCAGGGCTCATCCGCGGCCTTGCTGATCAAGCAGCTGAGCACCCTGCATAAACAGTTATTGATTGTGGTGGCGCGTAACAGCCAGCATCTGGGGCAGTTGGAAAGCGAATTTGAGTTTTACGGTATTCAACCGACCATTTTCCCGGATTGGGAAATTTTACCTTATGACCGTTTATCGCCGCATCAGGATATTGTCTCTGAGCGTCTGGCGATTTTATCGAATATGCCACAGCAGGGCGTGCTGCTGGTGTCGGCTGCAACCCTGGCGCAGCGTGTGGCGCCAACCTCTTGGGTCTTAGGTGAGCATTTTGATATTCAGGTTGGCCAGAAGTTTGAACTGGAACAGCAAAAGAAACGCCTGATTCAGGCTGGTTATCATCTGGTCGATACAGTCTATGACCATGGTGAATTTGCGGTGCGCGGCAGTATTATGGATATTTTTGCTTCAGGGCAAGAAGCACCAATCCGGATTGACCTGTTTGATGATGAAATTGAAAGCCTGAAGTTTTTTGATCCGGAAACCCAGCGGACTACCCAAACCATTCAGCAATTTTCAGTACTACCCGCCAAAGAGTTTCCTCTAAAAGAAGGCCGTTCGCTGTTCCGCGATCGTTATGCCGAGTTATTCCCAAGCGCAAATCCAAAGAAAAGCCCGGTGTATCAGGATGTGCTCGATGGCATTGCCTCGCCAGGGATAGAGTTCTATTTCCCATTGTTCTTTAGCGCTCAGGCAATGGCTGCCGAAAGTACCTTAATGGCGTACTTACCCGAGAATGGTATTGTCATTACAGATAAGGGACTGGAAGAAAGTTTAAACAGCTTCTGGCAGGAAGTAAACCGCCGTTATGAAGATCGCCGGCATAATATTGACCAGCCTATTTTACCGCCCGAGCAACTGTTTTTATCACCTCAGCAGGTGCTGGGACAGTTAAACCAGTTTGGCCGCATCATCGCCTCGGCAGATCATTTTGCTGAAAAAGCCGGTGTGGTAAATCTGGCCACTGAAGCACCGCCTAAATTGCCGGTCGATCCGAAACGGGAAAAACCATTTAGTCTAGTCAAAGAGTATATTAACGCGGCCAATCATCCGGTGTTGCTGGTCGCAGAAAGTGCCGGTCGCCGTGAAACCTTGAAAGATGCGCTGCGTTCCAGTCTGGGAGAAATCCCAACCGTTGAGAACTTTGCCGAATTCCAGAAATCTTTATATGCCGTTGCCATTACCAACGCCCCTTTAGATCGTGGTCTGGTGATTCAGGGCCAGCTTTCGGTCATTTCGGAAAACCAGCTCTATGAACATCGTGTGGTTCAGCGTCGGCGTAAACGTCAGCAGGAAGTCTCGGAAGAGTTTTTAATTCGCAGTCTGACCGAGCTGAGTATTGGCGCACCAGTGGTACATATTGATCACGGTGTGGGGCGTTATGCCGGACTGGTGACGCTGGAAATTGATCAGCAGGATCATGAATTCTTGCAGCTCGATTATGCCGATGGCGCCAAAGTCTATGTGCCAGTGACCAATTTGCATTTAATTAGCCGCTATAGTGGTGGCGATCCGGATTTGGCACCGCTACATAAACTTGGCACTGATGCCTGGCACAAGGCCAAGCGTAAAGCCTTGGAGCAGATTCATGATGTTGCAGCTGAGTTGCTACATATACAGGCACGCCGTCAGTCCAAGCCGGGCTATGCCTTTGAGCTGGATGAAAAACTGTATATGCAGTTTGCGTCCGGGTTTGCTTATGAAGAAACCCTGGATCAGGCCAATGCCATTGAAGCAACCTTATATGATATGCAGCAGGCAAAACCGATGGACCGTCTGGTCTGTGGGGATGTTGGCTTTGGTAAAACCGAAGTGGCCATGCGTGCCGCCTTTGTCGCCGTGCAAAATAATAAACAGGTAGCGGTCTTGGTACCGACCACCTTGCTGGCACAGCAGCATTATGAATCCTTTAAAGACCGTTTTGCCGACTGGCCGGTGCGTATTGAAGTCCTGTCGCGTTTTGGTTCATCCAAAACCCATACTAAAATCATTGAAGATTTGGCCGAAGGCAAAGTCGATATTGTGATTGGTACCCATAAAATTTTGCAGGAAAATGTCCAGTTCAAACAGCTGGGCCTGATGATTGTCGATGAAGAACACCGTTTCGGTGTGCGCGATAAAGAGCGGATTAAAGCCTTGCGCGCCGATGTCGATATGCTGACCTTAACGGCAACCCCTATTCCACGTACCCTGAATATGGCCTTTAGTGGCATGCGCGATTTATCCATCATTGCCACACCACCAGCGCGTCGTTTAGCCGTAAAAACCTTTGTGCAGGAACAGACTGGTGATTCAGTCAAAGAAGCGATTTTGCGTGAATTGCTGCGTGGCGGTCAGGTGTATTTCCTGCATAATGAAGTCGATACCATTGAACGTGCAGCAGAAAATATCCGCCAGCTGGTGCCGGAAGCACGGGTAGCAGTCGCACATGGCCAGATGCGTGAGCGTGAACTGGAGCAGGTGATGCAGCAGTTCTATCATAAAGAATATAATGTGCTGGTTTGTTCCACCATTATTGAAACCGGGATTGATGTCCCGAATGCCAATACCATTTTAATTGAACGCGCCGACAAGCTCGGCCTGGCGCAATTACACCAGCTACGCGGCCGGGTCGGACGTTCGCACCATCAGGCTTATGCCTATTTGCTGGTGCCGTCGATTAAAGGCTTAAAAGGTGATGCTGAAAAACGTCTGGATGCGATTCAGCGTGCATCGACCTTGGGAGCTGGTTTTATGCTGGCCACCGAAGACCTGGAAATTCGTGGTGCCGGTGAACTCCTCGGGGAACAGCAAAGTGGTTCGATGCAGGCCATTGGTTATAGCCTGTATATGGAAATGCTGGAAAAAGCCACCAAAGCCATTCAAAAAGGCAAAACCCCAAATTTCGATGCGCCGTTGTCGTTAACAGCGGAAATCAACCTGCACATGCCAGCCTTGATTCCGGATGAGTATCTGGGCGATGTGCATCAGCGTTTATTATTCTATAAACGTATCAGCAATACCGATACACAGGAAAAACTCGACAACATCCGTATGGAACTGATTGACCGTTTTGGTATTCCACCACAACCGGTAAAACAGCTATTTGCCGTGCATCAGCTGCGTCTGAAAGCCGAGCAGCTTGGTATTACCAAAATTGATGTGGGTGCTAATGGCGGCAATATCGAGTTTTCACCAGATACCCCGGTGCAGGCCATTAGTATTATCCAGATGATGCAAAAACATCCGACCTATTTCCGGATGGATGGCGGACAGCGTTTAAAAGTCATGGTGCTGTTGGATGAACATCAAAAACGGATTCAGTTTATTTCCGATTTGCTGGAGCAACTGCTGCGTGAGCTGCCAGCCTGAGTTAGCGCTCAGTCCTGATGCAATTCCTGCTGTTTATTTAATCGCTGACTGCGCAAAGAAGTCTTGATTATTTAAGGAAATTTATTGAAGATAGGGGATTGCTCTGGCTGGCTGCAAATAGTGTGTTATTTGTGGTGAAACGGCCGTTATAGAATATTCACGTCCTTTGGGATGTGATAGTATTAGCCATCATTCTAATTTGCGTCATTTATAAAGATATGTTTAGTTTGCATCCACAACTTGCTCAAGATACTTTTTTTGTAGGCGACTTTCCCCTGTCAACATGTCGTTTAATGAATGATATGCAATTTCCTTGGCTCATTCTTATTCCACGTGTGCCGGGCATTACCGAACTCTATGAATTAAGCCAGGCCGACCAGGAACAGTTCCTGCGTGAATCGAGCTGGTTATCTAGCCAACTGTCACGTGTATTCCGTGCCGATAAAATGAATGTCGCTGCACTGGGCAACATGGTGCCACAATTGCATTTCCATCATGTGGTGCGTTATCAAAATGATGTGGCATGGCCAAAACCGGTCTGGGGAACACCAGCAGTACCGTATAACAATGAAGTGCTGAACCATATGCGCCAAACGCTAATGTTGGCATTGCGCGGTCAGGGCGATATGCCATTTGATTGGCGAATGGACTGATATTCGTGTTTGCATCATGCAGGGATGTATGGTGTGACCAGATCCGCTAAGGAGAGTAGAGTACGGTGTCACTAGGTTATTGGATGGATCGAGATCCTACACAATTTGATTACCTGCATCGGGTCATGGGCTATGCCAGCTTATCGCTGATCCTGATTGTCTATCATTACACCTATCCAGACACCCAGTACCAAATTTATATTCCGGTTTTATTGGCATTTTTGCTGTTTATTACCCCGAAACTGTCGCGCTGGCTACAATCTAAATATAACTATCAGATTAAAAGAAATATCTTATTTATTATAGATATTATGATTGTGGCCATCTGTCTGTCGGCCGTGCATTTAAATCTGGTCCTGACCTTTGCGGCTATTTTTGCCTTGCTGTATACCGCCATTAACGTCAAAGTGTCGTTCTTTTTGGTGTCGCTGGCGGCTTTATTTGCAGCGTCGGTATTCTATCTGTGCAATATTTTCGTATTTGGCTTTGGTGAATATTTTGAATACACCACCAATGAGCTGACCATTCTGGCCTTCCTGTGCATGATCGTGTATTTCGGGATGGGCAGTGTTTATCAGACCCGCCGGATTCGTGCCTCTAACCATAAGCGTGAGCATTATTATCAGCAAATGAACCGCTATATGGAGTTTGCCAACCAGTTGAGCCGTTATGCGCCGCTTCAGCTCTGGCACTCGATCATGAAAGGCGAGTCAGAAGCCAAAATTGAATATAAACGTAAAAAACTCACCATCTTCTTTTCCGATATTCAGGGCTTTACCGAGCTGTCTGAAACCCTGATTCCAGACGATTTAGCCTACCTGCTGAATGATTATTTGAGTCATATGACTGAAATTGCCAAGCAGTATGAAGCCACCGTCGATAAGTTTATGGGGGATGCCATCCTGATTTTCTTTGGTGATCCAAGCAGTCAGGGTGTAGAAAATGATGCCAAGACCTGCGTTGAAATGGCCATTGCCATGCGCCAGCAAATGAAACTGCTGCGTGAACGCTGGATTAAAATGGGCTATCCGCCGTTACATATCCGCATGGGCATCAGTACCGGTTATTGCCACGTGGGTAACTATGGTGCGGCGCATCGGATGGCCTATACCATTGTCGGCCGTGATGCCAATCTGGCAGCGCGTTTGCAAAGCGCAGCCGAAGTTGATGAAATCCTGCTGTCAGATGATACCTATCAACTGGTGAAAAATGATTATCTGTGTGCGCCGAAAGCGCCAATTTTCCTGAAAGGTATTCAGGGTCCGGTGAAAACCTGGCAGGTCATGGAAAAATATGCGGCCAGAAAATCCGATTATCAGCGCTGGTTTGACTATGAATACAAAGGTTTTCATCTGTTGCTGAATCTGGATGAAGTGCAAAACTTTGAATATCCGGAACTGATTGGTGTGCTGGAAAAAATGATTAAACGGATTCAGACCCAGCAAAAACTGACCAACTCGCAGGGTATTGTGAAATTAAAACTGGAAGATGAAGTGATTGAAGAAGTCGAGGTTAATCGACCAGATCGGGAATTTCATTAAATTATAAAGATAGATGATCTGCTTGATCGAAGATTGTTGAGTGTTCTATCAAGTCAAAAAAAACCACGCCGGAGCGTGGTTTTTCTGTTTTAAGTCTTAGTGATTTTCAGAAGCATGGTTAATGGTGTATTTTGGAATTTCAACTTCCAGATCTTCATCAACCACCTGTACCTGACAAGATAAACGTGAATCAGGTTCTAGACCCCAAGCACGATCTAACAGATCAGCTTCGACATCATTCATTTCTTCCAGGCTGTCAAAACCGCGGCGTACCACCACGTGACAGGTGGTGCAGGCACATGACATATCACAGGCATGTTCAATTTTAATGCCATTTTTTAACAGGCTTTCGCACAGGTTGGCATTTTGTTCAACTTCAAACTCAGCACCTTCTGGGCAGAATTGCGCATGTGGAAGTACTTTAATACGTGGCATAGTCTTTACCTTAAATTAGTTTGAGTTTGACCAGTCGTCGAGCTTGGTGCCTTTAAGAGCAGCATCAATATGCTGGTTCATGCGAAGCGCAGCAAAAGCATCACTGTGTATTTTAAGCTGTTCAACAGCCTGTTCAATAGCCTGAATATCGGTTGTTTCAAGCTGGCTGTACAAATGGGTTTTCGCACTATTCAATGCGTCCAGTTGCTCTGCGCTCAATAGCTGTGCATCAACTTTTAGTGCCTGCTCCAGAGCTTCCAGTTCACGCTGTGCTTCGACCTTGGTTTCCTGTAAATGACGCAGGTGTTTGTCTTCTTCTGCGTATTTGAAACCGTCAAGCAGTAAACGTTCGGTATCTTCGCTCGATAAACCATAAGACGGTTTAATGTCGATATGCGCGGAAACGCCAGAAGTCGTTTCTTTGGCAGAAACACTAAGCAGGCCATCGGCATCAACCTGGAAGGTGACTTCAATACGCGCCTGACCGGCAGTCATTGGTGGGATACCATGCAGGACAAAACGGCCTAAACTACGGCAATGCTCAACCAGATCACGTTCACCTTGCACCACATGAATCAGCATGGCGGTTTGTCCATCCTGATAAGTGGTGAATTCCTGACGACGCGCAACTGGAATTGCAGTATTACGTGAAATTAAACGTTCGACCAGACCGCCCATGGTTTCCAGACCTAAAGACAGTGGGGTGACGTCTAACAGCAATGAGCCGTCTTTGGTATTGCCAATCAGCTGATTGGCTGTAATAGAGGCGCCAATCGCAACCACTTCATCCGGGTTGATGGTGCACAGCGGTTCTTGGTTAAACACTTCGCGAACAGCTTTTTGCACCGCATAGGAGCGGGTAGAACCGCCAACCAGTACCACGTTTTGAATATCGGTCAGTTCCAGTTTGGCATCGCGCAGCACGCGTTTGCAGACGCTAATGGTCTTGTCTAACGCCACCTGAATAATGCTTTCAAAAGTTGCACGATCCAGTGTCAGTGTTTGATCGAGTAGTTGCAGTTCTACTGATTTCGCATCCGATAGCGCTTCTTTGGCCTTACGCGCTGCAACGACAAAGTGGGCATATTCGGTGTCATTTAATGTGTCAATATTCAGCTGTTTTTTCGCCCATTTGACAATTAAACGATCCAGATCGTCACCACCTAATGCAGTGTGACCACCGGTCGCCAGTACTTCAAATACGCCTTGCGAGAAGCGTAAAATTGATACGTCAAAGGTCCCACCGCCCAAGTCATAAATCACATAGTTGCGATCGGTGCTTAAATTGCTGTCCTGATCCAGACCATAGGCCACTGCAGCAGCAGTCGGTTCATTAAGTAAGCGCAGCACATTCAGGCCAGCCAGTTGAGCTGCATCACGTGTGGCTTGACGCTGAGCTTCATCAAAATAGGCCGGAACAGTAATTACTGCGCCATTGACCGGATTTTTCAGGCTGTCTTCAGCACGGTCTTTCAGCTGTTTTAAAATTTCAGCCGAGATTTCTACCGGTGTTTTACGACCTTGTGCAGTTTCAAAAGCCGGCATTTCATTGGCTTCACCCACTAAATCGTAAGGGTGCTGAAACTTGATGTCTGCCTTGGAGCGACCCATAAATCGTTTCACTGAAACAATGGTATTTTTCGGATCGCTGGTGATAAACGGTTTGGCATCATTGCCATATTGCGTGGTATTTTCGGCATAATGAACAATTGAGGGAAGTAACACACGACCTTGTTCATCATGAAGGACTTTGGCTTGCGCCGAAAGAACAGTGGCCACCAGTGAATGTGTGGTGCCTAAATCAATTCCAATCGCAATGCGATGTTCATGCGGTGCGCTTGATTGTCCTGGTTCTGCAATTTGCAAGAGCGCCATTGTGTTACATCCTTTGCACGTTAATTTGAAAAAATAAAATTAAAAATCGTCATCTAAGTCAAAGCTGTCATCGTCGAGGAAACGATCTTCAGCCTTGTCAATATCGGTCATGACTTTCTGGAAGAAACGCAATTTACGTACTGTATCGCGTGCTTCGCCCCAGTCTTCATCTGCATAATCAATTTTAAATTCGCGAACCAGACCATCAATCCATTGCTGGACTTCGGTTTTTAGGGAAGCCAGTTCATCGGCAGAGTGGGCATCATCCAACTGCTCACGAATTTCGAGGGCAGACTGTAAAAACTCAAAATCACTGATTGACTGATCCAGATGATAGTCCTGTTTTTTTAAGCTCAGTAAATAACCTGCGCGGCTGTCAACTTGAGATAAAACTTTATACGCCTGGTTGATTTCGCTGGACTGAATCAGCGCCTGGTCTTTATCTTCGGCTTTATCGGGGTGATATTGTTGCTGTAACTTTAAAAATTCTGCTTTTAAAGTAGCCAAATCAATATCGAGTGCTACAGGCAGGTTAAACAGCTCAAAATGATTCATGGGAGAGATAATCCGCGATTGATTGCAAAAAAGGACTGCATAAATGCGATTAAAACAGTGTACAAGACACTGTTTTAATCTGCAAAAGAAGGGAAGGTCGGGAGTTAAACCGTGAAGGATTCACCACAACCACATTCACCTTTTTTATTCGGGTTATTGAATTCGAAGCCTTCATTCAAGCCGTTTTTGACATAGTCCATCTCTAAACCTTCAAGATAGACCAAACTTTTCGGGTCAACGAATACTTTTACACCGTGCTGTTCAAATACCTGATCGTATGCATTGACGTCATCAACAAACTCAAGCACATAGGCCAGACCCGAACAGCCGGAAGTTTTCACGCCAACGCGAATACCTTCACCCTTACCGCGATTCTTTAAGTAATTGCTGATATGAGTTGCAGCATTTTCAGTTAAATGGATCATGAAAACTCCGTTAATCTGTCTTTAAAACGAGAAACAATTAAGCTTTTTGCTGTTTGGTACGATAGTCTTCAACAGCCGCTTTAATCGCGTCTTCTGCAAGTACAGAGCAGTGTACTTTAACTGGTGGTAAAGCCAGTTCGTTTGCAATATCAATGTTTTTGATGGCTTGAGCTTCGTCCAAAGTTTTACCTTTTAACCACTCAGTTACTAGTGAGCTTGATGCAATTGCCGAACCACAGCCATAGGTTTTAAAGCGTGCTTCTTCAATTACACCGTCGTTATTCACTTGAATCTGTAAACGCATCACGTCGCCACATGCTGGTGCACCGACCATGCCTGTACCTACGTTGTCTGCATTTTTGTCTAAAACACCAACGTTGCGTGGGTTTTCGTAATGATCAATTACTTTTTCGCTATATGCCATTTTGCTTCTCCAAACCTCGGGGTCAGCGTTAATATTAATATGGGGTCAATATTCGTTTTATCAATGAGATGAAGCTGAATAAAGCTTCATCTCAGAGTCGAATTAGTGTTCCGCCCACTCAACTGTAGAAAGGTCGATACCTTCCTTATACATATCCCAAAGCGGAGAAAGTTCACGTAATTTCTCAACAGCAGCTTTGGTAATTGATAACACATGATCAATATCTTCTTCAGTGGTGTATTTACCAAAACTGAAGCGAATTGAACTGTGCGCAAGCTCGTCAGAAAGACCTAGCGCACGCAGTACATAAGATGGCTCAAGGGTTGCAGACGTACATGCAGAACCTGAAGACACTGCTGCATCTTTAAGCGCCATCATTAACGATTCACCTTCAACAAAGTTGAAGCTGATGTTTAAATAGTTGGCTACGTTTTGAGTCGGGTGACCGTTCAGGAACACCTGTTCAAGGTCTTGCAGGCCATTCCAGAGTTTGTCACGTAACACGCGTAAACGGGTTTGTTCAGCTTCCAGGTTTTTACCTGCCAGCTCAAATGCTTCGCCCATACCCACGATTTGATGGGTCGCCAGCGTACCAGAACGCATACCACGCTCATGACCGCCACCGTGCATTTGCGCTTTCAGACGCACACGCGGGCTACGGCGTACAAATAAGGCACCAATGCCTTTAGGGCCATAGATTTTGTGCGCAGAGAAGCTCATTAAATCAACTTTTAAGGTTGAAAGATCAATCTCGACTTTACCCGCAGCCTGTGCAGCATCAACGTGGAAGAAGATTTTGTTGGCACGGGTAATTTCACCAATTGCTGCAACGTCAGTCACGGTACCAATTTCGTTGTTCACCATCATCAGGGAAACAAGAATAGTATCTGGACGAATTGCAGCCTGAACCATTTCCGGGGTAATTAAACCGGTTTGTGGTTGTGGCTCAAGATAGGTAATTTCAAAGCCTTCAGACTCAAGCTCGCGGCAGGTATCTAAAATTGCTTTGTGTTCAATTTTAGAGGTAATGATGTGCTTGCCTTTAGATGCATAGAATTGAGCCACACCTTTTAGGGCAAGGTTGTCAGATTCAGTTGCGCCTGAAGTCCAGACAATTTCACGTGGGTCAGCTTTGATCAAGTTCGCAACTTGTTCACGTGCATATTCCACTTTTTCTTCTGCTTGCCAGCCATAGGCATGTGAACGCGATGCTGCATTACCGAAGGTGCCTTCGAAAGTTAAGCATTCCATCATACGTTCTGCAACTTGAGGGTCTACAGGAGTTGTTGCTGCATAGTCAAGATAGATCGGACGTTTCATGTCAAATACCTGTAACCGATAAAAGGGCTGAATCAAAAGATGCTGAATTTTGGCGAATTGCAACGGCTTGAACGTTGTCACGAGCTACAAGGTCAGCAAGGGTGATTTTTGCAAGATAATCGGCAATATGGTGGGAGAGTTCTTGCCATAAATCATGGGTTAAGCACATTGCACCATTCTGGCAGTTGCCTTTATGGTCACAACGGGTGGCATCAACCGTTTCATTTACAGCTTCAATGATTTCTAATACGGTGATTGTATCGGCACTGCGCGCCAGGTGATAACCACCATTGGCTCCACGAATACTGGAAACCAGGCCGTGACGCTTTAATTTCGCAAATAACTGCTCAAGGTAAGCGACAGAAATAGATTGTCGAGCTGCAATTTCTGCAAGAGTGATCGTTTGTTCAGTTGGCTGCAAAGCTAGATCAAGTAGAGCAGTCACTGCGTAGCGACCGCGAGTGGTTAAGCGCATGATTCGATACACATGGTTGGACTAGATGTGTAGATTCTATGAATCCTGACTAAAATAGTCAAGTTTTTTTATTATTCGGATATTCGATTCAATCGCAGGGAAATTAAGGATTTAAACGATCCATAAATTATACACTAATAACGCAATTAATAGCAGAGTAATTAGACTAAAAGCCAGATTAATTCGCTTTTGGTTGCGTTGCATGCGACGAATGCGGTTTTTATACTGTTTAACTTCTACTTGCAGGGTATTAATGGTCGAGCGTTGCAGGTCAATTTTCTCTAGCAGCGGGGCAATTCGGCGTTTAGAGGTTTCCAGTTCCTGCTCGTGTTCAGGATCGGCCAGCCATTGACGCCAGTCTGACAGCACCTTAGGAATACTAAATAAGGTCAGCAGATCACGGAATTCATCTTTTAAAGTCGGGTCGCCTTCAATGCGCATGGCTCGAATACTGCGGCGATTCCCCAAGACAAAAATCTTAATCAAATCCAGCAATGTGGTACGGACATCTAATTCGACGGCTTTTTCAGGTGCTTTTAGATCAAACAGGATGCCGTGTTCGCTAAACTGCACATAGAAGTCGAAATAGGGGATATAGCTGTTAATTTTGACTGCAATTTTCTGGTCTACAAATTTTTTGGCCTGAAGTGTAACAACACGATCATATTTCAAGATAAAGCTAAAGATTGTTTCCAGAACAATCATCACCATCGTCAGCAACAAATGTGATTCATTTTGTCTTTGTTGCGATTCATTCATACAATTTAGTCCCTAACCAGATCGAGTCATGCATATCCAAGCGGTGCATTACCAGGAAGTAATACATAATATTCTTGCTTTGTAGAACAGTTTAACAAAACGTTCAAGTGCTTAATTTGCTATTATAAGAGCATTTTGTTGGTTTATGATATTGAATGGTATACAAAATAAGCAGGAGAAATGCGAATGGATGAAGCAGCAGTAGAATCGCCAGAACCACAAAACGAAAATGAAAAAGCGTCTAAAAACAAAGCAAGAGTACGTTCTGGGCGTAAATCGGCGCTGGATTTTCGCAAATATACCAAACAGATCTGGCTGGCCGGCTTAGGCGCATTTTCCCGTGCTGAAGAAGAAGGCAATAAATTATTTGACTCACTGGTCAAGGTGGGGGAAGAACTGGAATCCAAAACCACCGAAATTGCCGATCAGACCGTAGAAAAAGTTTCTGAAAAGGCCAAAGAATCGGTGGCCGATACCAAAGATAAGGTCGAACGGATGATTGACCATAGTGTTCATCATTCCTTGAACCGTATAGGGCTGGTAACCGTGAAAGATATCCAGCATTTAGAGCAGCTGGTGCTGCAACTGCACAGCAAAGTCGATGCTTTAATTGAAGAAAATAAGCAATTAAAAGAACAACTCCTGAAAAAGTGAAAATCTCGACAGCTTTGGCATTTTTTGGCAGATTTTTGCAACTTATTTTGTATAAATGCGTCTGGAGAGTATTGCTTTTACCCTCAAAGCATTGCTATAAAGGCATTACGGTAACTTAAACGAAATCTTTGGACCTTAAATAAACGATATTAAGAGGACGTAATCTTCATGAATAAATCAGAATTAATTGATGCAATTGCAGAGAAAGGGGGATTGTCTAAGACTGATGCTGGTAAGGCTTTAGACGCTACAATTGCTTCAATCACTGAAGCGCTGAAAGCAGGCGACACAGTGACTTTAGTGGGCTTCGGTACTTTCAATGTGAAAGAACGTGCTGCTCGTACAGGCCGTAACCCACAAACTGGTGAAACACTTGAGATTAAAGCAAGCAAAGTACCTAGCTTCAAAGCGGGTAAAGGTTTAAAAGATTCTGTAGCTTGATCTTTTAAGCAGTATTAAACGCGCCTCCTGGCGCGTTTTTTATTAATAATCAGAGTTTCGGGTTTTAATACATTCATTCGCTGAGGGTTTTCGGTTAAAATCCTGCACAAGTAAAATATTGGAATACTTATGGAATCTTTTCGTAATGTTATTAAGGGCTGGTTGGGCAAGGTTTTGCTCGTTCTGTTTCTGATCCCTTTAGCACTTGTAGGTATTGAAGGATATTTTAGTGGCGGCAATTCTGCCGACTCGGCAAAATCAGTAAATGGGCAACAGGTTTCCAAACAGGAATTAGAAGCCTTAACCAACTCATTAAAACAACAATATCTCAGCTATACACAAGGCGATGAGACCTTGTTGAATCAGGCGTATATTGAAAATAAAGCACTCGATACTCTGATTGCACGTACTTTGCTGTTACAACAGACGGAACATTTGGGTATTTCCTTAAGCGATGCGCAAATTGAGCAGATGATTGCCCAGCAACCAAGCTTTCAGGAAAATGGCCAGTTTTCTGAAGCACTGTATGCCAATTACCTGCGTTCAGTGGGTATGAGCAGTCAGGCTTTAATCCAGAATCTGCGTCAGGATCATGCCTTGAAAATGCTTAGCGCGAGCTTTATGGATCATGCCTTGGTGAGCGAGCTGGATATCCAGCAGATTGCCAATTTACAAACCGAACAGCGTACCTTGCATTTATCCAGCATTAAACTGGATGAATATAAGAAAAATATTCAGGTTTCAGCGCAAGAAATCAGTGATTATTACAATAAACATTCGACCCTGTTTAAGCAGGTCGCCAATGTTGATGTCGACTTTATTGTTCTGACGCCAGCACATATTTCCGCGACTGAAGCTGCAATCACCGATGCAGAATTGCAACAGGCCTATGACAAGTTTGTTGAAGCCCAGCAAAAAAATGCAGCGCGTGAGGTTAAACATATTTTAATTACCACCGATGCACGTGATGATGCAGCTGCCAAAAAACTGGCGGATCAGGTGTATGCTGAAATCCAGCAGGGCACCAGTTTTGCCGCTGCTGCACAGAAATATTCAGAAGACCCGGAATCTAAAGACAAGGGTGGCTTATTTGAGGCTTATGACGTGGGTGCCTTTGGCAATGCCTTTGATCAGGCAGTCACCAGTCTGAAATCAGGTCAGATTTCTCAGCCGGTGAAAACCCAATATGGTTATCATCTAATTCAGGTTGAAACCGATGCAGTTCAGGTGCCTTCTTTTGAAGCGGAAAAAGCCCGTTTAACTGCAGAACTGAAAAAGACCAAACAGCAAAATGCCTTCTCGGATACGGTAAATAGCCTGAATGAGATGGTGGTGGGTAGTGATGCGCTGGATGTGGTATCTCAGGAAGTCAAAGGCACCAAGGTTGAATCGGTAAAAGGCTTTAGTCTGGCCTCTCAGCATCCAGTATTATCTGATCCAAGTGTGAAGGTGAAACTGTTTAATGATGATGTGAAAAACGGCGATCGTAACGCTTCAAGTAACATTCAAATGGCCAATGGTAATGTGGTTTGGGTGAAAGTACGTGAGTATCATGCTGTGGGTGTGCAAACCCTGGCTGAAGCAACACCACGTGTACGTGCCAAACTGATTGAAGAAAAAGCCTTTAATGCAGCCAAAGCCAAAATCCAGAAATCACTGGATGAGTTCAAGACGCAACCGGCTGCAGAAGTCTTGGCTCAGCAGCAAATCCGTTTTGAAGATGCTGGTGTATTTACCCGTGCTGAAGGTCGTTTAAAGCGTGAAATTGAGCGTGCTGCATTTAGCTTGATGCCACCGAAGCAAGGGATGTGGTCTGTGACCACGGCAGCTTTGCCAAATGAACTGGTGGTCGTGGCAGTATCGAATGTGAACCGTACCACTTCAAATGCTTTAACGCCTGTACAGTTACAGGAGCTTGCCAAGTTGTATCAACAGCTGCGCGCCCAGCAAGAACTGGATGACTATACCCAGTATCTGAAAGCTAAAGCAGATATTGAATAAGTCTGACTGCATAATAAAAAACCGGCGCAAACGCCGGTTTTTTTATTGTGCTTATATTTTGGTGAAAAGTTTATTCAGTACGGATAATCAGTTCATAGCCGGTATATTTACGGATATTAATTACGCCAGTATCTAAAATTAAATATTGTCCTTTAATCCCGAAAAGTTTGCCGCGAATCACCGGGGTCTTATCCAGATTATGCGATTTAATTTTTTCAGGATACTGTTCCACCGGATAAATAAACTCACGTGGACGTTCCTGCTCCATCAATTCCAATGTTTCATTAAACTCAAGATTCTGGTTAAATTCTTCACGAATGGTGCTGATTTTTGGTGCAAATTCTTCAATCAGCTGGTCACGGGTCGCAATTAAATCGACCGGTTCAGCTTCACCTTTGAGCAGTTTGCGCCAGTCAGTTTTATCGGCAATTTGTGAACCAAACATGATTTCCAGTTGCCCAGATAAACGACGAGAGCCGACTTTCATAATCGGTAAGGCCTGAGTCGCCCCTTGATCCAGCCAGCGTGTTGGCATTTGGCCAATACGGGTAATCCCGACCTTTAAGCCACTGGAGTTGGCTAGGTACACCACATGCGGCTGGAAGCAGACAGATCGTGCAAATTCTTCTTCGCGGCAAGTGCCTAAATGATAATGACAGGTTTCCGGTTTCATAATACACATGTCACAGGACGCTTTGGTTTTAAAGCATTTAAAGCAGTGACCTTGTGAATAGGATTTTGGAGTTTTGCTGCCGCAAGAAACACAGTAAATATTGCCGGTCCATTCAATTTCTATTTCTTGACCCAAGCGAAAAGGCAGTTCGATTTCTGAGCGATCCAGAATAAATTTATATTCAACATTTGCCCGGTGTGTCTGTTGATCAGTTACACTAAGGTCCTTTAGACCTGCATGCATTTTATGGCAAATGCCTTGTAGTTCCATAAAAAATACTCACTTTCATCATAAGGAATGCAGTCATGGCTGAGATGAATGTCATCACTTCTATGCTAGACGATTTAACCCAGGAGCAGCCAGTTTCTACTGCATTGTGTATTGGTCAACATCTTGAACAATACGATCATCATCAGACAATTCAATGGCAATATTTTAACGTAACTACGCTTTTAAATCTGCCTTTTACCCAGCGTTTTGATTTGGCTTTTGTACTACTCGATACTGAAGAAATGGCAGATTTGAGCAGCGCGCAGAAATCGCAGCTTTTGGTGAAACTGCGTGATTTGCTGGCCAAACGTATGGTGGTGGTGACTAAACGTCAAGATGAACCTTTATTACGTGCCTTGGGCTTTACCCAGCTGATGGATAAAAGTCAGCCGCAGCATGATCTGATGTTATGGCAATTTAATATTTTGACCTATAAGCATGTACCGGACTGGTTTAACTCCAAATTTTGGGCTAACCCGGAAAATTGGGATAAATATCGCTGGTAATGCTCAGCTTTTCTGCAGTTTTTGCAAAAACATAACAATTTCGGATGTTTCAGATGAATGAAGCATCGTATGCTGAGTGAATGTCATTAAAGGAAGAAACAAAAATCATGACAAACTTAAGCAATATTGTGGAAATTTTGGCGAAACAGGCCTTAGGTTCAAATTCTAATCAGCAGCAATCCCAACAAAGTGGTGGGCTAGGCGGTATTCTCGGTTCAGTTCTAGGTCAACTGGGAAATAATCACCAGCAGAGTGGGCAAAGCCAGCAAGGCGGTTTGGGTGGGATTTTAGGCTCTGTGCTGGGCCAATTCGGTGGTTCCAGTCAGGGGCTAGGTGGTAGTTCAAAAACTTCTCTTCTGGTTGCGGTATTGCCTTTGGTGCTGGCCTGGATTCAAAAGCAGGGTGGTTTGCAAGGTGCACTGGACAAATTAAAAGGTCAGGGCCTAAGCAGCCAGGTGGATGACTGGGTTTCGACCGGGCCGGGCGAGAATGCCAGTGTGAATCCGCAGGAAGTCCAGAATCTGTTTGATGATGAAGAAGTGGAACAGGTAGCGCAGCAAACCCATGCCCCTAAACAGGATATTTATGGCGCAATTTCACAGGTGTTGCCACAGATTATTGACTCTTTAACTCCACAGGGTGAGCAGACCAGTAAAACTGAAGCCAATAATGATATTCAGAATGTGCTGAATATGGTGTCAGGTTTCTTGAAAAGATAAGCCTGTTTATATAATGAAGCCAACCTGAGGTTGGCTTTTTAAATCCATAAATCTGGATATAAAAAACACGCCGAAGCGTGTTTTTTTTGCTTTTTAGGTAGAGGTTAGGCTTAGAAGTCGTAACGGAAACCTAGAGAAAGACCGAATGCATCTTCACCACGTGTACCACCTACGCTATTTGAGCGTCCTTGAGACCATGGAGTCAGATTTGAGTTTTCATCATTCAGTACAGTAGCCAAGTTACCATATACACGTACTGCTTTGTCTAGGCGATGTTCAAGACCCACTGCAAGAAGAGTTGCATTTGCATCATCTGCATCTACATCACGGTGGAACACTTGACCACGTAAATAAGTTTTTGGTGCAAATTTATAGTCAGCAGCTACACCAAATACTTGGGTATCTGGGTTTGCAACATCGTTATCATGCGTTAAATATTGGTATAAACCACCGAAGTTTAATTCAGGTGTGATTTTATATGCAGCTGCAACACGGAAACCATCACGTTCGCCACGGCCTGCATCTTCTTCGTAGTGTTCATACGCAGCAGCAAAATCAACCGGACCTTCTTTATAAGTTAAAGCAAGATCGTAGGCTTTGTCTTTTTTGGTGTCGCCTTTTTGTGCGATGATAACATCTTGTTCTACACCATTCGCATCTTCAACAGTCTCTACAATTGTGCTTGGGTATCCTGCACTATTACCTTCATGTAAAGAAAGAGCAGCTAAAACGTTAAAGCCACCACCAAATTTTGGTGATTTATATTCAATTGTATTGGCATTACGTTCATCAAAACGTAAGTTACCTGCACGTGTTACGTTACGGATATCACCTAATTGGTCACCAAAGAAGTTGACTGGACCGCGAGCAACTTTAAACGGGCTGTCAAAGCGACCTACACGTGCCTGACCAAAATCACCTTTTAAACCAACGAAAGTATCACGTGTAGCAAACTCTAAATCATCATTTGCTGAACCGCTAGCGAAGTTAATTTCTTGTTCGATTTGACCAAAAACAGTCATGCCGTTTTCTAATTTTTGTTCAGCTTTGAAGCCTAAACGAGAAGAGTTTGAAGATAGTCCAACTTCGTTGTAGTCTGCACCATCATCAAGATAGTCTAAAGATACGTGTGCACGACCATATACTTTTACATCAGCAGCCATAGCTAATGCTGGTGTAAATAAGGTTGCCCCAACTGCTAATGCGCAAAGCGTTTTTTTCATGTGTAGCTCCAATACAGACTATTGTTTTTAGTCCTAAACATTGTTCAGAAGTAGGATTGATCTACCCCCGTTCTCTATTGGTGCTAAGTATTCCTTACAAATGCGACAGTAATATTAAGGAAATATTTCAAAAATATTAAAAAGTACAAATCAGATCAAAAACTTACTTTTAATAGTATTGTTATAAAAAGATAAATTTAAAAATCTGGAAAAATTTTTAAAATGAATCACTTAATTGCAAGCGAATTGACACCTTAGTGTCATAAAAATAGGTTTAGCAGAAGTTCTGCTTAAAAAAATGGAGCAGTCGCTCCATTCATTTTTACATTTCACCGGGGAAAATATTTTAAAGCGCTGCTTTAATCTTTTCAGCCAGTTGCATGATTTTTTCCTGGTCACCCATCTGCGCAGCATGTTTACCGAGTTGATGTACCGAGGTAGGAATGAGGTGGAAATGAACATGCGGTACAGTTTGTCCCGCAGCAGCGCCAGACAGCTGCATCAATACAATTCCATCTAGTCCTAAGGCTTTTTCCATGGCTTTGGCAACTTTCTGCACCACCTGAATGGTGTAGGCTGCGACTTGTGGATCTAAGTCGAGCAGGGTAACCGCAGGTGATTTCGGGATGACCAGTGTATGACCATCTGCCTGAGGCATGATGTCCATAAACGCAAGAACCTGTTCATCTTCATAGACTTTAATTGCAGGCAGTTCTCCACGCAGGATTCTTGCAAAAATATTTTGATCATCGTAAGCCATGATATTTCCTTTAATCAATGCATTGAATTATTTACAGTTCAATTCTTTCTGACGTGCCTTGATTTCGTCAAGTCGTTGTTGCTCTCTTTCAGAAAATTTTGGCTTGGTGGTATAGCAGTTGTCATTGCCAAACTTGGCTTTGGCTTCAGGATCTTTAAAGCAGAAGCCTTTTGATGCATAAATTACATCATGATCATTTTTCAGCTTTTGACATTCCTGTGCTGAAGCAAAAGCAGTGGTATTTGCCCCAATGAATGTTGCAAGACTGGTCAATAATGCAACAGTGAGCTTATTCATACGAGTTTCCTCTGTAATAACATTGTGGGTAAGCATCTACTCACAATATTAGGTTTTATTCTGATTATTCAATGGCCAGATCTTACTCAATTGTAATCTTGCTCCAGGCCTCATACATTTTAACGGCGCTGGAGAAGTCGCTATCTGGTTCAGCAGTAGCATTGGCAGCCTGTATCAAACTTTGGGCCAGCCCCAGTACCGGTGCTGAAAGTTTTGCATCGCGTACCAAGTCTAAAGCAATTCCGGTATCTTTGGCCAGTAGCGGCAGAGCAAAGGTCAGTGGAAATGCGCGATTAAGAATACGTTGAGGTAGCACCATTTCCGTTACCGCGCTTTTGCCGCTTGAGGCATTAATACAATCCAGCGCTTCGTTTAAGTTTACCCCATGCGCTTTTAAGGTGGTAAATCCTTCGGCAACGGCGCATAAATTGACAGCCATCAACATGTTGTTAATGGCTTTAACAGCAAAACCAGCGCCCGGTTCACCGACATGCTTGATCAGTTGCCCAAAAGCCTGCATGGCCGGTAGGGCTTTTTCAAAAGCTTGCGCATCCCCGCCCACCATCACGGTTAAGGTGCCTTTTTCTGCGCCGATGGTTTGTCCACTGACAGGTGCATCCAGAAAATCTACCTGTTGTGCTGTGAGCTGCGCAGCCACTTTTTTGGCAGAATCTGGAACACCGCTGGTACAGTCCACCCAGATGGAGCCGGCTTTTAAACTCAAACCCTCTAACAGATGTTCTACATCCTGGCTGGTCGGCAGGCAGGAAAAAATCACATCGGCCTGTACGGCCTGTTCAAGCTCAACCGCCTGTGTAGCATATTCCGCTGCGTGTTGCTCGGCTTTGGCAAAATTACGGTTCCAGACATAGACTGTATCGAAATGCTGGGGTAAATGCGCCGCCATGCGGTATCCCATAGCGCCCAAACCAATAAATGCAACAGACTGAATCATGCGGTTTCCTTGTGTATTTTTGTCGATCTTTGCTCGAGCCACCGGGTCAGCTTGGGCCAGAATTCATTGGCACTTTTCTGGCTGGACATCAGGCCTAAGTGACCACCCGGAATAAGAGTAAACGTGACATCTGTACTACTTGTCAACTGGCTTAAAGGCTGTACAGCGGCAGCCGTCACAATCTGGTCGCTTTGCCCGGCCCCGACAAATAAAGAACAGCGAATATTTTTTAGTTCAATATGTTCATCCTTCAGGCGGATAATGCCGTTTTTCAGCGGATTTTGCAGCCAGACATTCAGTACCATGTCCTGATTAATCCCGCCCGGATAATCGATCATATTGTTCAGGAAATTCCCCAGCGTGGCATGTTCATGCAGTATTTGCGGATCATGCAGGTTGAGAAACAGCTGGCGCTGACTGTCCAGCCAGCCTTTAGGATCTAGAATTTTAAAACCTAAAGCGTTGATGATGCCGGGTGTATGAATGAAATGTGGGGGAATAGAGCCCTGATGTAAGGCCTGTTTTAATTTGTGATTACGTGAAATCAGCTGGTTGCTGCGTTTAAACAGCTGGCCGATGCGACCGGAAGCATAACTATCTACCGGGCTGCCCAGCACCATCAGGTTTTTCACGATCTGAGGTTGACGATAGGCGGTATACAGCATCACAAAGACGCCGGCCATACTCCAGCCATGCAGGGAAATCTGCTCACTATGGGAATGCTGTCGAATCTGCTCAATACAATGCGGAATCGCAGCATTAATAAAGTACATAAAATTTAAATGACGATGGGTATAGTTTAAACGTCCCCAGTCAATCAGGTAGACAT
Source organism: Acinetobacter sp. YH12132 (assembly GCF_013418645.1). Classification (NCBI taxonomy): domain Bacteria; kingdom Pseudomonadati; phylum Pseudomonadota; class Gammaproteobacteria; order Moraxellales; family Moraxellaceae; genus Acinetobacter; species Acinetobacter sp. YH12132. The sequence continues at coordinate 16,929 of NZ_VPBR01000012.1, read as the reverse complement.
CAAAACCGCTATGCTGGAAATGCTTGATTAAAGAGCGATAGGGATACAAATCATAAATCGCCATATTAATCGCCAGCGGCGCAACAAAGACCAGCGGCTCCTGATAGGCTTTATTGGGTGAAGCGTAATAACGGATTTGTGCGTGCTGGTATTCGCCAATGATCTCATACGGTGTGGTTTGGGAGAGCACCAAAGTCTTGCTGTTAAAAAGCCGGGTCGATAAGTTTTTTAACTTCTTGCGTTGATCTGCAAATTTTTTCTGTACTGGGTTCATAGCCTCTATCTGCTTGTCATGACGCTGAGTTGGATGAAGTCTAAGCGATATTTCCATATTTTACCTTGACCTTAAACACCTTGGGCGCTCAAAATGTTGGCAATTCTTATAACGGTAGTCTAAGGGCGAAAATCGAGATGAGCGAACAAGACGAGATCGAATATCAGTTAGATACTTTGGCAATTCGTACTGGTCATGACCGTACCTTCGAGGGTGAGCATAGTGAACCCATCTTTTTAACATCGTCTTTTGTTTGCGAAAGTGCTGCTGATGCAGCCGCCAAATTTTCTGGGCAAATTGAAGGGAATACCTATTCCCGTTATACCAATCCGACTGTCCATACTTTTGAAAAACGCTTAGCAGTGCTCGATGGCGCAGAACGTGCCGTGGCCACCAGTTCAGGTATGGCTGCAGTACATGCAATTACCCTGGCCTATTTAAAAGCCGGCGATCATGTGGTGTGTTCACGCGCGGTATTCGGTTCGATCATTTCATTATTTGAAAAATACGTCATGAAATTTGGCGTAGATGTAACCTTTGTTGATCTGGAAGATTTAGCGGCCTGGCAGCAGGCGATTCGCCCGAATACACGTTTACTGTTTATTGAAACCCCATCTAATCCATTGGCGCAAGTGGGTGATTTGCAAGCGATTGCTGATATTGCCCATGCAGCCAATGCCTTGTTTGCCGTTGACAATACCTTCTGTACCCCGGTTTTACAGCAGCCGATTAAATTTGGTGCGGATTTAATCATTTATTCATCAACTAAATATATTGATGGTCAGGGCCGTGCCTTGGGTGGTGCTGTTGTCGGTAATCATCAGTTATTGGAAGAAATTAATGGCGTGATTCGTACCCTGGGTAACTCGATGAGCCCGTTTAATGCCTGGGTCTTCCTTAAAGGTCTGGAAACCCTGAACCTGCGAATGAAAGCCCACTGTGCTAGTGCACAGAAGCTGGCAGAATGGCTGGATGCCCATCCAAAAGTGGAAACCGTATATTACGCCGGTTTGCCGCAGCATCCGGGGCATGAATTAGCGAAAAAGCAACAAAGCGGTTTTGGCGGTGTTGTATCGTTCGTGGTGAAAGGTGAGCGTGAAGGTGCATGGACCGTCATTGATAACACGCGTTTCTTATCCATTACCAGTAACCTTGGCGATGTAAAATCTACAATTACCCATCCTGCTACCACCTCACATGGCCGTATGTCTGCCGAAGCCAAACAGCAAGCCGGTATTTCAGAAGGTTTAATTCGTGTTTCTGTGGGTCTGGAAGATATTGATGATATTATTCGCGACCTTAGCCGTGGTTTAGACCTGATTTAATTTATAAATTCTGACATCTTTTTGCTGAATTTTCGTGTAGAGTGCTTAGCCAAAGATGTCAGTTTTGTTCGGAGATTTTTATGAACATTAATATGTTAATGCAGCAAGCGCAGCGCATGCAGAAAGAAGTAGAAAACAATATCAAGAAAGCCAAAGAAGAACTGGCACAAACTGAAGTGCATGCCGAAGCGGGCGGTGGTCTGGTCAAAGTAACCATGACCTGCCGTAACGTGGTGAAGCGTATTGAAATCAATCCTGAACTGTTACAAGACGATCCAGACATGATTGAAGACCTGATTGCTGCGGCCATGAATGATGCAGCGCGTCAGGCAGAAACCATTTCTGAAGAACGTATGAAAGCAGCGAATTCTGGTATGGGCTTACCACCAGGTTTGGCAGGCATGTTCTAAGGTAGCGCATTTGTGTTCAGCGATCGTTTTGATCAACTGGTACAAGCCTTGCGTATTTTGCCAAGTGTTGGGCCAAAATCGGCCCAGCGCATGGCCTTGCACCTGATCATGAAAAACCGTGAAGGCGCGCTGGGTCTGGCTTATGCCTTAAATGAGGCGACCACGCATATTCACGAATGTTCCATCTGCCATTCTTTAACCGAAGATGAAGTGTGCAATATCTGCGCATCTTCGGAACGTGATGAAGAATTACTCTGCGTGGTGGAATCACCAGCCGATGTCATGGCAATTGAACAAAGTGGCAGCTTCCGCGGTAAATATCATGTCTTGGGCGGGCATTTATCGCCGCTTGACGGGATTGGCCCGGAAGAAATCGGGATTCCAGCTTTAATTCACCGTTTAAGCTCGGGTCAGGTCAAAGAAGTGATTCTGGCGACCAATGCCACGGTAGAAGGTCAGGCGACGGCGCATTATCTGGTCGAAGCGACCAAGCATTTACCGGTGCAGATGACCCGGATTGCCCAGGGCGTGCCGCAAGGTGGTGAACTGGAATATATCGACAGTCACACTTTAAGTCAGGCTGTCCATAACCGTATGCGCATGAAATAAGTACTCCGGTGCTTATTTCATCAGATTTCAACTTTTTAAATTGGGTCTTAATCAAATATTGAAACTTTAACTAAGATATAAAAAATATAAACTTTTGTTTATCTTGAGCTTAAACTTTAAAAAAAATCAGCAAAATATACCGTAAGTTTTATTTTTTTATAGCTAAATTATATTTATTGGTTAAAATACCCATTGAGAAACTTTAACGACTCTCTCTGCTATGTTCCAATTTATTCAACAGCAACAAGACTTTGAAAATGTTTTAACATTAATGAGTCAAAACTCTACCTATGGACTGGATACCGAATTCATCAAGGTTGATACCTTATGGCCCAAATTGGGGGTGTTCCAGATTAATGTCGCAGGAAAAGTTTATTTGCTGGATGGAACAACGCTGAATCTTTCGGCGTTCTGGGAAAAAATCTTCCAGGCGCAGCAGAATATTTTCCATGCTTGCGGCGAAGATATCGACCTGATCTATCATTATGCCCAGCAAAAATCACTGAAAAATGTATTTGATACCCAGGTTGGGATGTCCTTTTTGGGCTATGGTTTGCAGGTCAGCTATCAGAATGCTTTAAAGCAGGTGCTGGAAGTCGATATTGACAAAGACCAGACCCGCTCGGACTGGCTGGCGCGACCATTATCACCGGAACAGTTGCAATATGCAGCCAATGATGTGCTGTATTTAATGCAACTGGCAGAAAAAGTACAGCAGGACTTGCAGCAAAAATCGTTACTGAATCTGGTGGTAGAAGATTGCCGTCATTTAACCCAGGAAATTGGGGAAGATACACCGCTAGAGCGTTTGTATCAGGATGTCGGCAATTACCGCCATTCACGCCGTCAGCTCATGCAGTTGCAGCAACTGGTGGTCTGGCGTGAACAGATGGTTAAGGCTTTAAACCAGCCACGCAGCTTTATTCTGAAAAATACCACCTTACTGGATCTGGTTGAAAAAAATCCGAAAAATAATTTCCAGCTGTCACACGTGAAGGAAATCCGTCCGAATATTTTACGTGAACATGGCAAAACTATTTTAGACCTGTTGAAATTCCTGCCCGATCCAGAGCATTGGCCGCTGCGCATGGCGCGTCCAATTCGCCATTCTTCCAAAGAAGTCGGGCAGCACATTGAGCAGGTGATTCAACGCGGCGTCAATGAAACCGGCATCCCTAAAGAAGTGCTGATGCGGAAAAAATGGCTGAATGCCCTGTATCAGCATGTGGTATTTAAAAATGATGAGCAGGATTTGCCGGGCTATTTATTGGGCTGGCGTTATGATCTGCTGACCAAGCCGCTGATTGAAGTGCTGCATCAAGATCAGCAGTATTTATCCAATCATATGAAAGTGATGGATTAAAAAAACAGCAAACTGCTGCCAGAATTATGATTTGTACACAATCACGACTGATGCGTTAATAATCACTAATGTATCCGTCTTTTTTTTGATGTATGCTTTGGCCTGAGTTAAACGAGTATTGTGCTGAATATGTTCTGTTCAATTTATAAATCGAGCAAAAAAGATGAAATGTATCTTTATGTCGCTCGTATTGAAAGCCAAGATGATCAAGCAGAAGCGGCAGATCCGCTTGAAGTGGTACCGGAAGTACTGCGTACTGCATTTGGTCGTGCAACGTTTGTTATGGATTTAGAATTGCATGAAAACCGTAAACTCGCGCGGGCCAATATTCTGCATGTCATGGATTCGATTCAAACCAAAGGCTTCTTTATTCAAATGCCGCCAGAAGGTTTAATTAATCCGAATGCGGTTGAGCCAGAAGGCTTACGCGGTGCCTAAGTTAAATTCAGGAGTTGAGTGATGGAAAATTTAATGACTTTTTTAGAATCAATTCCTGAAAATACCATTGCCGTTACGGTCTATCTATTGGGTAGCCTGATTATTTTATGGTGCTGGTATGAAATTGCCAAACGTCTGCCTCATCCACTTGGCGGCGTAAGCTGGATTGTGGTCTTTGCCATCTTGCTGACGCCTACCATTTCCGAAGGGCATAATGCAGGTATTGCACCGGCCACCTTTGGTTTGCTGTTTGGTGTATTAACCAAGGAAATGCCGCTGGTCTGGTCCAATTTATCTGCCATTCTGGTGGTGATTGGCTTAGGACTGGTGGTTGGTTATTTCTGGTCTAAATATAGCCAGCGTAAAGCAGGTCTTGCTGCCAAGAACAACAGCACAGCGCTTTAATTACAAAAATAAGTTTAAATTGAAATAAGGTTATCTCATGTCTGTAGATACACAACACTTCACTGGTACTGATCAATACATCGCCACTGACAGCTTAAAGCTGGCGGTGCAGGCGGCACGTCGTTTACAAAAGCCCCTGTTAATTAAAGGTGAACCGGGTACCGGTAAAACCTTACTGGCCGAGCAGGTCGCGCAAAGCCTGGGACTGAAACTGATTACCTGGCATATCAAATCGACCACCAAAGCCCAGCAAGGCCTGTATGAATATGATGCCGTGTCGCGTTTACGTGATAGCCAGCTGGGGGATGACCGGGTTTATGATATTAAAAACTATATTAAGCCGGGCAAACTGTGGGAAGCGTTTAGCAGTGAAGAGCGCTGTGTACTGCTGATTGACGAGATTGACAAGGCCGATATCGAGTTTCCAAACGACTTGCTGCATGAGCTGGATAAAATGTCCTTTTTCATTTATGAAACTGGCGAAACCATTAGCGCAACGCAGCGTCCGATTGTGATCATCACTTCCAATAATGAAAAAGAACTGCCCGATGCCTTCTTGCGTCGCTGTTTCTTCCATTATATTGATTTCCCTGATGAAGCCACCATGCGTGACATCATCAATGTACATTTCCCGAATATCTCCACGACTTTGGTGTCAGAAGCTCTACAGGTGTTCTTTAAATTACGCCAGATTCCAGGTCTGAAAAAACCGCCTTCAACCTCTGAGCTGATTGACTGGCTAAGCCTGTTAATGGCGGATGACATGCCGGACGATATTCTGCGTAATGCTGACAAAACCAAAGCCATTCCACCGTTGTACGGTGCGCTGATTAAAAACGAGCAGGATGTTCAGTTACTGGAACGCTTAGCCTTTATGGCCCGTCGTTAAGGGAGTAATCGCCACATGTTTGTGCGATTGTTTTATACCTTAAGAAAATACGGCATCCCGGTCACCACCCGCGAACTGATTGACCTGAACCGTGCAGTGGCAGAAGGTCTGGTCTTTGCCAATCAGGATGAGTTTTATCATCTGGCCAAAACCATTATGGTCAAGGATGAGCGCTTTTTTGACAAGTTCGACCGGGCCATGAAAGATTACTTTGATGGTATCTCGACCTTTGATCTGGATGAATTGCTGAATCAGGTCCATAAGCTGCCGAAAGACTGGTTTGATCTGGAGCTGCTGGAAAAGCATTTAACCCCGGAGCAGCGCGAAGAACTGAAAAAAGCCGGTTCACTGGAAGAACTGATGAAAATGCTGGAAGAGCGTTTACGCGAACAGCATAAAAAGCATCAGGGCGGTAACCGCATGATTGGGACCGGTGGAACCTCGCCGTTTGGTGCCTATGGTGATCATCCTGAAGGGGTGCGTATAGGCGGGCCGGGCCGTAAACGTTCAGCGGTTAAAGTCTGGGAACAGCGTCAATACCGTAATCTGGATGATGACCAGCTGCTCGGTTCACGGCAAATGCAAATGGCGCTGCGCCGTCTGCGCAAGTTTGCCCGTCAGGGCGCGGCTGAAGAGTTAGATGTCGATGGCACCATTCGTGAAACCGCCAAACAGGGTATTCTGGATGTGCAACTGGTACCCGAACGGCGTAACCGGGTTAAAGTGTTAATGCTGTTTGATGTCGGCGGCTCCATGGATGCGCACATCGCCCAGTGTGAAAAGCTGTTTAGTGCGGCCAAAACCGAATTTAAAACGTTGGAATATTTTTATTTTCATAACTGCCTGTACGACTATGTCTGGAAAGACAATGTGCGCCGTTCACACACCCGTATGAACACCTGGGATTTATTCAATACCTATGGACGCGACTATCGTGTGATTGTGGTCGGGGATGCCAGTATGGCACCTTATGAGCTGAATGCCGTTGGGGGTTCAGTGGAATATATGAATGATGAGGCCGGGCAGGTGTGGTTGCGCCGTTTACGCCAGCATTTTGATAAAACCGCCTGGCTGAACCCGGAACAAGAGCAATATTGGCACTACACCCAGACCATCGGTTTAATTCAGCAAATTTTTGAAAATCATATGTATCCCATGACGTTAAAGGGGATTGAAGATTTAACCCGTTATTTGGCGCGTTAAGCTTCATAAAATAGAAGGAATACTGCATGAACTCTCAGATGAATGGCGTTGCCTTACCCAATGAAGATGGCTTTTTTGGTGAATATGGCGGGCAGTTTATTCCACCGCATCTGAAAGCGGCGATGGATGATATTAAAGTGGCCTACGAAGAAATTCGTCAGACTCCGGAATTTCAGCAGGAACTGGCTGAGCTATTCGCACATTATGTGGGTCGTCCAAGTCCGCTATTTCATGCCAAGCGTTTATCTGAGCAGTTGGGCGGGGCACAAATCTATTTAAAACGTGAAGATTTAAATCACACTGGTGCACATAAAATTAACCATTGTTTAGGTGAAGCCTTGCTGGCCAAATATATGGGCAAAACCAAAGTCATTGCCGAAACTGGCGCTGGTCAGCATGGCGTGGCATTGGCGACCGCCTGTGCCCTGGTCGGTATTCCATGCGAAATTCACATGGGTCAGGTCGATATTGAGAAAGAACATCCCAATGTCGTAAAAATGAAAATTCTGGGTGCTAAGCTGATTTCTGTGACCCGCGGCACCGCAACCTTAAAAGATGCGGTAGACAGTGCTTTTGAAGAATACTTAAAAGATCCAAAAAATTATATTTATGCGATTGGTTCGGTGGTGGGGCCACATCCATTCCCGATGATGGTGCGTGATTTTCAGGCCATTATTGGTGATGAAATTAAAGTTCAGGCGCAGGAACGTTTTGGCGCGCAGCCGGATTATATTGTGGCTTGTGTCGGTGGTGGTTCTAATGCTGTGGGCGCTTTTACCGCGTTTCTGAATGATCCGGAAGTAAAACTGGTCGGTGTTGAGCCAGCCGGTCATGGCCTGAATACCGATATGCACTCTGCAACCCTCACTTTAGGCAAACCGGGTCAGTTACACGGTATGGCCTGTTATGTGCTGGAAGATGAGCAGGGTGAGCCACTCCCGGTACACTCGATTGCATCTGGGCTGGATTATCCGGGTGTAGGGCCACAGCACAGCTTCCTGAAAGATGCTGGTCGTGTCGAATATACCACTGCTACTGATCAGGAATGTCTGGACGCCTTTATTCAGCTGTCTCGGGTTGAAGGGATTGTGCCGGCACTGGAAAGCTCGCATGCGGTCGCATGGGCGATACGTGAAGCACCAAAAATGTCTAAAGATACCAATATTGTGGTAAACCTGTCCGGTCGCGGCGACAAAGATGCGGACTATGTGGCACACAAGCTGGGCTTGAATTAATCCTGTTTAGTCTCTTTTAAACGAGCAGTTTTAAAAAAGATCGTTTTTTAAAAGGCTAGCCATAAAAAAACTCTCTTGAAGGAGAGTTTTTTTGTTTTTTATATTGTCTGTTTAGCTGGCAATATATTGTTGTAGCTGGTCGATCAGTTTACGTTGATCATCCATTACTGCTTTTACCAAGTCGCCAATCGACACTAGTCCAACCAGTTTGCCATCTTCTACTACCGGTAAATGACGTAAATGACGATCGGTCATCAGGCTCAAACAGTCTTCTACACTGGTGCTTTGGGTCACGGTCAGTACCTTTGCGGTCATAATCTCATTGACGGTGGTGTCATAAGAAGAGCGTTCCATCAACGCAATTTTACGGGTGTAGTCACGCTCGGATAAAATCCCGACCACTTGGCCTTCATGGGTCACTACAAGCGCCCCGATGCCTTTATCGGCCATAATTGAAATTGCTTCGAGTACAGTTGCTTCTGGACTAACGGTGTATATTTCCTGGCTATGCTTATCTTTTAATACGTGTGTTACATTGGTCATTCTGTCTGGTCCTTGCCATTTTTGTTCTTGGTATGGGTTCTAACTTAACCTCAATTTTGAAAAATGCCAATAGTTTTATCATTAGAGGCCATAATCAGCAGTCATATTGTTTTCATTGAGGTTTAATGGTGCATGAATCTCTACGTTAAGCGGTCTTTAACTGGGCGTCATTAAAGAAAAAGTGTTTCATTTGCTGTGTGGTCAGCTTGAATTGCTGGCTGGAACAATGACACAGCGCCGGTGTAACTTTTAAACGGGTTAAGGTCGGTAGCAGGGAATTCTGAAAATCCTGCGGGCTAATCTGGCGCGGAGTGTAGTTTGGCCAGTGTTTCTTGGCATATTTATAGGCTTGGACACCGTTTAACCAAAAGGGAAAAATAAAATCATCCTGATCGGAGGTCATGGCCCAACCCTGATGATATAGCCCCCAAAGTACCCCGCAATACATCATTGATTTTAGAATACTGATTTTCATGTGAATATCTTGGGCAGCGGGTTTTAAAGACTTAATCTGGTTCATGTCATATAAACACTAATGTGGTGCCTGTATTGTAGGAAATTCAGATGAATAAAGCGTTTAAGCTTTGCGTTAAATCGTAAACAAATATAAAAAACAAATTTCAGGCATTAAAAAACGCCACCTAGGTGACGTCTGTTTATGCTTGCATGGTGGCCATATTCTGCCAGTACTGTGCTTTGAGTGAATCGCGTTCTACGCGGAAGCCTTGATAGTACAGTTCAGCTAAGAACATAGCGGCTTTGCCATGACCCGCGCGGGCAACCTGTTCAAGTTCAGCCACAGCATCTTGGAAGTTCATCTGTGATTGAATGGTGTTAACCGCATTTGCATATGCAATTTCAAGATCATGGTGAGAGATACTCTGAATCATATAAAACTCCTTTATTTTAATTATGATCGCAATAAAGACTGTATAGCCAGTCTAAATAATAGTTTATCGAGGTTGTGTTAAACTAATATTACACATTCGTGGAAATGTCAACTAAGAGATGGGGCAGATCCGTGATATTTCAAGTTTACATGATTAAACATTGAACACTCTATAATTTTATTATGATATGCATATAAGAAAGGTAACATAAAAAGGAGAGCCACATGACAAATACAATAGACGGTTTTAACTTTGATCTGCCTTTACGTGCGGAGCAGATTATCGAGCTGGCCCATCATCACCGTAAAAAACTCGATGAGGCGGTGTTCCATCAGGAAATTCATTTAGGTGAGTATTGTCTGGCGCAGCGTAAACGTGTGCATGACTTTACCAGTACACTCGATCCACAGCAGCGTGAAGAATTCTACCGTATTTATAATGGTGAGCTAATCAGCATTGCCGATGATGATGAACTGCATCCGGCTGATGCCGAAAAAGGGGTCAGTATCTTTGCCATCTTCATTGTGCTGGCCATTGTCGCGGGTATTATCCTGTATACCGTATTCCGCGCGCTGATGACTTAAGCAGCAGTGGCTCAATTTTACTCGCCAGTTCGGGTAAAATTGGGTCATCTATCTTGTGCAAATACCGCTAGCATCCTACACTACGGCTATTCGAGGTAGGCTATGCATGACGCAATACAAAAAATTTCTCAATTATTCATTCAATTAAAATCACGACTCACGTTAGAGCAAATTTATAATGGGGTAGTGGTCAGCATTATTGTCATTATTCTCCTGTTATCTTCCATTGCACTTTATCGCCCGGTCGGGTCCGTACAATTTCAGAATATTGAGTATCTGTCACAGCAGTCGATGTATCCTGAAACTCAGGAGATGGCTGTGCGCTTAATGCAGCAGCCACAGGTGCGTTATGGGCAATATCTTAAATTGATGCAGGCCCATCAGATGGAACTGGGTCAGGCAAAACAACTTCCTCCTCTGGATGTGGAGGCATATTAATCGCCGGAATATCTTCAACCTGAGGAAGCGATTGACTGCCGGTGGTCTGTAAATTGTGTTGTAAAACTTGTTCTAAAGCCGCTTTGTCTAAACTTTCACTGACTACAATCACGGTCAGATGTTCCGGATGCAGATGCCGGCGTACCGCAGCTTGCACATCTTCGGCGCTAATTTTACTGAGCTGCACTGAATATTCACTCAGGCTCTGTGCCGATTGTCCATAAAATCCCAAACTGCCGAGCTGGGCATTAATACTGGCATTGCTGCTGTAATGGTTAGGATAGGCTCTTAACAAGCCGTTTTTGGTTTCTTCCAGCTGTTTCGGATCAATCGGTTCGCGGACAAAATCGACCAGTGCCTTATGCGCGACACGAATACTGTCCATTAGCTGATCTTGCCGGGTTGAGTAGCTGATGCGAAATACACCCGGTGCCTGACTAAAGCTCATGCTGCTAGATGCGCCATAGGTATAGCCACGTTTTACCCGCAGTTCTTTCATCAAAACAGAATGAAAACCACTACCGCCGAGCATACGATTGGCCACTTCTAGAGCCAGCCGGTCTGGATCATGACGTGTGGTACCAATATGACCGAGCACAATATGCGCCTGACTGGACTGATAGGGCATGTGTACAATCTGAAAGCCATTTGCTGTGATAGGTGTGGGGAGTGGTGCAGCCGCCTGACCTTGCGCTAAGTTGCCGGCAATGCGTTCTGCCAGATTTAAAGCTGCTTTGGCCTGCATTTTTCCGGTAATAGCAATATTCATATTCTGCGCCACCAGAAACTGCTCACGGAACTGTTGCAGATGTTTGGGCTGAATCCGCTGAATACTGCCATTGGTGCCGTTAATTGGCTGGGCATAAGGATGTTGCCCATATAAGCTGCGATACAGTTGAATCTCCATCATCCGGCTGGGATTTTCTTTCAGCTGTTTTTGCCCCAGCTGGTTATTGCTGACCACCATGCCAATACTCTGTTTTTCAAAGGTGGCATGTTTGAGCAGTTCCATCATCATGGCTAAAGCCGGTTCCAGTTTTTCCGGGTCAGACAGCACCCGTAATTTGACAATAAACATATCTCGATAGGCTCGCGCACTAAACTGCGCACCGACCTGTTCAAACACGGCAGCCACTTGTTGTGCGTTATATTTGGGCGTGCCTTCATCTAAGAGCTGGGCGGCCATATTGGCCACGCCGTATAAGCCGCTTTCAATTTCCCGATCACGCGCGGCACCGGCATTAAAGGTCAGCTGTATATCCAGAATTGGCAAGTCCTGTGTTTCCACAAACAGGGTTCTGACCTGATAACGGTTGTTCAGGTCATGCACATAAGGCGCGCGATAATCCAATTTCTGCTGATTAATATTTCTGAGACTTTGCAGCAGCGGCAGAGATTGTAAGGTATTTGGATTTTCATCCACTTCGGTGGTGGTATTGACATTGGCCTGCGCAGAACTGATCGCAAATAAGCTGGCCACCAGAACGCAGGAACGGAAATAGGGCATGTCGGTATCCTTTAGGGTGACTTGCTGTGTGGACGCAAATATAAGGTGGTCAAATTGTCACGCACAAAATAGACATTGGCGACGCGTTGAATGTCTTGCGGGCGTACGGTTTCAAAATGCTGGGGCAGCTCATCCATCAGGCGATAACTCAATCCATTCACCTCCAGATTACCCATCATCTTGGCCTGTCCCGCTAGATCATCCTGACTATAAAGCAAATTCGACACAAACTTGGCTGTCACGCGTTTTACTTCCGGTTCATGCACCAGCTCGGTTTTCAGGCGTTCAATTTCAGCCTGAATCGCCTGTTCGGCTTGGGCCAGATCCACGCCATCCACCGGTAAAGCTGAAATGGTAAACAGGCTGTCGCCACGATTATATGGATCATAGCTGACGCTTAAGGCGCTTAAGAGTTTTTGCTCACGAATCAGACGCTGCTGCAGGCGCGAAGAAATGCCGCTGTCTAATAAATGCTGAATAATGGTGAGCGCATAGGCATCTTGCGGATTGGTCGCAGTCGTTAGCGAACGGACATTCCAGGCCATATACAAATTCGGCACCTGAACCGGAAAATTCAGTTCCATGTGCCGATAGCCCAGACGTTCAAATTCGCGGACATCATTGCGGGCTGGCAGGCTGCGCGCTGGAATATCGGCAAAGTATTTTTGTACCTGGAGCAAGGCCGCTTCAGCATTAACATCGCCGACAATAATTAAAATGGCATTATTCGGGCTATACCACTGCTTGTACCACTGACGTAAATCCTCCAGCTGGATATTTTGCAGATCTTTCATATGCCCAATAATTGGCTGGCGATAATGACTGGTCGGGTAGGCAATCCATTTAAACCGTTCAAAAGCCAAAGCACGCGGATTGTCATCGGTACGCTGGCGCCGTTCTTCCATCACCACTTTGATTTCGGTGGCAAAATCCTGCTGGCGCAGCAATAAATTACGCATCCGGTCGGCTTCAAGCTCTAGCGCCATCGGAAAATAGGTTTTTGGATACAGCTGATAATAATTGGTGTAATTGGTAAAGGTCGAGGCATTGACCCGGCCGCCGTAAATCCGGCTGAGTCGGGTAAACTCATCATTCGGCACTTTATGTGTGCCTTTGAACATCATGTGTTCCAGTGCATGGGAAATACCGAGTAAATTTCCCGACTCATCACTGCTACCAACTTTGTACCAGATTTGAGTCATCACCATTGGCGAACGATGATCTTCACGAATAATGACTTTTAAACCGTTTTTTAACGTGGTTTCAACGGTACTGCGTGCCAGCTCGCTTTGAGTATTGGCCGCCAAAGCGCTCGATGAGAAACCGATCAGAAGTAGGGTAAGGGCGAAACGTTGTTGTTTTAAATGATGAACCACAGCAGGCAAAATTTTATTGTTCAGTATCACAAAGATGATCCGCAATGCATCTGTATTTGCTTTCATTCTTCAGAAACGGGGCAGTGAAAGCAAGGGAATCCTGTAACTTTTTGCAGCCTGCGACACATGATTGGCAATGACAAGTCAAAGCGGGCAGTTTATGTTAGAATCCAACTTTTTAACGCACTGCTTTTCAAGGATTCGGCATGCAACAGCAATCTAATGGGCAAAATAAATTTTTGATTGATGCTGATATCGGGGATGACGATGTCACTTTACCAAGTTTACCTGCGGTAAATGTACCTATCGTTGAAACACCTAAAGTAGAACAAGCACCTGTTTCTGCGCCTGTAGCCACAGAAGCAGCTGAAGAGAAATCAAAAGGCGGTTTCTTCAGCCGTATGAAAGAAGGGTTAACCAAAACCCGTAAAAACTTTGCCGATGGGATGGTCAACATCTTAATTGGTGGCAAAGAAATTGATGATGAACTTTTAGAAGAAGTTGAAGAGCAATTGCTGGTGGCCGATATTGGTGTTGATGCCACCAAAACCATTATTGCCAACCTGACTGAACGTACTGCGCGTGGCGATCTGATTTATTCACACTCGCTGTATAAAGCCTTGCAGGAAGAGCTGGTGGCTTTACTGGCGCCGCGTGTTAAACCGTTACATATTGATTCGAATAAAAATCCGTATGTCATTCTGGTGGTGGGCGTGAATGGTGTGGGTAAAACCACCACCATTGGTAAGCTGGCCAAACGTTTACAAGGTGAAGGCAAGAAAGTCATGCTGGCCGCTGGTGATACCTTCCGTGCAGCAGCGACTGAACAGTTACAAATCTGGGGCGAGCGTAATGATGTTGCTGTGGTCGCACAAGGTCATGGTGCAGACAGTGCTTCGGTTATTTTTGATGCCTTTGAAAGTGCGCGTGCCAAAGGTATGGATGTCTTGATTGCTGATACTGCAGGACGTTTGCATAACAAAGGTCATTTGATGCAGGAACTGACCAAAGTTAAACGCGTGATGCAAAAAATTGATGCCACTGCACCGCATGAAGTGATGCTGGTGGTAGATGCCGGTACCGGTCAGAACGCGATTAACCAGGTAGAAATGTTTGATGAAGCGGTTGGATTAACTGGTTTAACTATTACCAAACTGGATGGTACCGCCAAAGGTGGTGTGCTGTTTAATATTGCCAGCCGTACCCATGTGCCTATCCGCTTTATTGGGGTAGGTGAAAAAATTGATGACCTGCGTCCATTCTCAGCCAAGTCCTTTGTGGCAGCGCTGTTTGAAACAGACAAATAAGCAGCTCAAAAAACTCCGCGATTTGCGGAGTTTTTTATATATCCTTTAAACTGAAATTAAGCCCAAAGGCTGATATAAACCTAGAGCAGGGATGATGCTCATCCGCTTTGACGTGCTTTAAAATCTAACTTGTTTTCATAAAATCTACGATAAGCGCGGTTATTGTTCCATAAATGCAACACATTGTTATAAAACTCGGGCTATTTTTCAACCCAGGCAGCCATTAAGATAAATCCATCTGTTATAAACACAAGACCATACCAAGGAAAAAGATATGTCATTTAAAGATCATTTACTTAAACGCCGTACCATTTACTCAATTGGTAAAAATGTGGCGCTAGACGAAGCGAAAATTGAAGAAATTATTAAAGAAGCCGTTCGTTTAAGTCCATCTTCTTTTAACTCGCAAACTTCACGTGTGGTGATTCTGTTTGGTGAGTCACATGCCAAATTCTGGGAAATTGTACGTGAAACCTTGCGTAAAATGGTGCCGGCTGAAAACTTTGCATCAACTGACAGCAAAATTAGCAGCTTTGCCGCAGGTTTTGGTACTGCATTATTTTATGAAGACCAAGATGTCGTGAAAGCACTGCAAGAACAGTTTGCGCTATATGCAGATAACTTCCCGGTATGGTCAGAGCATTCAACAGGGATTGCCCAGTTTGCAACCTGGATTGCGCTGGCAGAAAATAACATTGGTGCATCGCTACAGCATTACAATCCAATTATTGATGAAGAAGTTGCGGCGACTTTTGATGTACCAGCCAACTGGAAATTAAGAGCGCAACTGGTGTTCGGTTCAATTGAAGCACCAGCGGGTGATAAAGAGTTTATGAATGATGCAGATCGTTTTAAAACTTTTCACTAAGTTGCATAGCTAAACCAAAGAAAGGGCGCATTCAGCGCTCTTTTTTATGGCAAAACGACACTAAAAAGAGAGAAATTGGGCTTTCCCCATTTTTGTCATAAAACTGTCATTTCAGCGCTGCATAGTGCAACTAAAATTGAACAATCGACTAGAGTGAACAGCATGGCTTTACGTTTATCCTTCGCAGCACTGGCTTTAAGTTTAAGTAGTACAGCTTTTTCCGCAGTGACCATTACGGCACCGGAAGAAATTAAGGTTGAAGGTTTAAATGGTCAGGAAGTGAAAAGCCGTCTGTTTAGCAGTAATCATAACTATAGCGTGCAGCCTGGCGAGAATGTGCTGAGCGTACGTTATGTACAGTTTTTTGAAGAGCATCCGGGCATTGGTTCACACGATATTGTACGTTCGGGCATCGTGCATATTAAAACTCCGGTTTTACAAGATAAAGCCACATACCGTTTAGGGCTGGTGAATCCACCAAAAACGCATGATGATGCCAAGGAGTTTGCCAAGCAGCCGGTATTCGGTTTATTTGATGCGAAAAATCAGCTGCTGGTGCAGCAGGCTGGAGCCAAAGATTTAAACCGTGGCATTTTACAAAACTTATTTAGTACTTCTTCAACAGAATCTGCGCAGGCCGCACCTGTATCGGTGACACAACCAGCAGCGGTGTATAGTCCGCAAGCAGTCGTGACAACCAAACCCGTTGCAACTGTTAGCAATGTTGCCGGTGCAGATCAGCAACTGATTCAGCTGTGGCAACAAGCGTCTAAAACAGAACGACAAAAATTTATGTCGTGGCTGGCAGAACAGGCCAATTAAAAACCGCAATAAAATGAAAAGATTATAAAACCAGCTTCGGCTGGTTTTTTATTTATAGATTTAAAGTCTAAGTGGACTACTTTATTTTTATAATTACTTAGCTAAACTTAGTAATACAGATGAAATATGCAGCAATCTGGTTTAAAAATAACCAGACAGGTACTTTTTTCTTAAAACTTTATAAAATGTGCTTGCAAAGCTTTTAAATTTCTCTAGAATGCACCCCATACCGACGAGATACACGGTGATGAACGAGGCGGATAGCTGAGTTGTCGAGTGTTTTGAGTCCAGCTTCTGGCACTGACGAGGTGTTGGAAAGATCATTAAGAGATTATGAAGAACAACTTGTGTGGATTTTTACTGGTTGATTAATCGAATATATTTTCATTAATTGATTGGTTTAAATTACTCGAAGTTTATTTGAGCGAATTTAAGTCAGAAAT
>NZ_VPBR01000011.1:0-68805 GCF_013418645.1 Acinetobacter sp. YH12132 | reverse complement strand
CCCGAACTCAGAAGTGAAACCTCTTAGCGCTGATGGTAGTGTGGGGTTACCCATGTGAGAGTAAGTCATCGCCAGCTCATTAATTCAAAATCCCCCTAGCTTAAACAGCAGGGGGATTTTTTTATGCGGGGAATTTGTGTGCTTAAGAAAGTAGAATTTATCGAGGGTTCTTCTCTCCGTTTAAACCAGCTTTTAATCGGTTGAAATTGAAGCCTCCCATTTAACCGGAACCGGCGTATACTCATAACATAATTGGAGTGTATATGTCAGATTCCCAAAGCCAGACTCAGCAAATTGAGCACGATTCTCCTCAGTTTAAGGCCATTCTTCTCTCTTTGTTTTTGGCCGGTTTTGCCTCCTTTTCTGCCTTGTACTGTGTTCAACCGATGATGCCGATTCTGGCCCAGTTCTTTCAGGTCAGTCCGACCCAAAGTAGTTTTCCCTTATCTTTTTCGACCTTTGCTTTGGCCGCCGCTCTATTATTTACCGGCCTGATTTCAGATCGGGTCGGGCGTAAACCGATTATGGTCGTGGCATTGTTCTCTGCGGCCTTACTGTTAATAGCCAGTGCCTTATTGCCACAGTGGTCATTTTTTCTCAGCACCCGTGTCCTGATTGGCATGGCAGTCAGTGGGGTGGCCGCGGTGGCAATGACCTATATTGGCGAAGAAATTGCGGCCAAAGATGTTGGCTTTGCCATGGGCTTATATATTTCAGGCACCGCAATTGGCGGCATGAGTGGCCGTTTAATTGCCGGAGTCCTGGTGGATTTTATTTCCTGGCAATATGCAACTTTAATCATTGGTGTGATTAACCTGGCGATTGCGATTCTGTTTTACTGGCTGTTGCCCAATTCCCGGAATTTCCAGTCCTATCCAATTCAATTGTCGCGTTTTAAACAGGCCTTTGCCAAAAATCTGGCCGATCCAAAATTAAGAATTCTGTTTCTTCAGGGCTTTATTCTAATGGGATGCTTTGTCTCGGTATTTAACTACATGAGCTATCATCTGCTGGATGCGCCTTTTGCTTTGCCACAAACCTGGATCGGGCTGATTTCTGTGGCCTATCTGGCTGGAATTTACAGTTCACCACGGGCAGCACAGTGGGGACAAAAGTTTGGCCGGGAAAAAGTGTTACCGTTGATGCTGCTGGTGATGTGGGCCAGTCTGGCGCTAATGTTACTGAATCAGCTGGCGGTCGTGTTAGTCGGGCTGCTGATTTTTACCTTTGCTTTTTTTGCAGCACATTCTCTTTGTAGCAGCTGGGTGACGGTGCAATCATTACAGTATCGGGCGGTGGGTTCATCTTTATATCTGTTCTGCTATTACTTGGGCTCGAGCGTGCTCGGCAGTGGTAGCGGTCTGATCTGGGAGCGCTGGGACTGGCCTGGCTTATTGATCTTTATCGCAAGTCTGCTGTTGTTGGGCCTGATATTGACCCTATATCTGAAAAAATTAAGCAGCACTGCACCCACGGCACAGATTAAAAATTAAAAACTTGATTTTGTATAAATTATAATCAAGCAAGCCACTTGGAATTCATGCTAAAATACTCGGCTTTCATCTTTCGATCTTTTCTGATCTTCCATCTGCCAGCCGAGAATTGCTAGCCATGTCTACTGCTTATACCGCTCAAACCGCGCCGAAAGCGTTGTTTGATTACGACAAATATTGGGCGTCATGTTTTGAACCCGCGCCATTTTTGCCGATGTCACGCGAGGAAATGGACCAACTCGGCTGGGATAGCTGTGACTTTATTCTGGTCTGCGGCGATGCCTATATTGATCATCCATCTTTTGTATCCGGTATTATTGGCCGTGTGCTGGAAGCGCAAGGTTTCCGGGTCGGAATTATCGCGCAGCCTGACTGGACCAATGTCGAGGCCTTTCGTGCCTTAGGTAAACCGAATATTGCCTGGGGCGTCACCGCCGGAAATATGGACTCGATGATCAACCGTTATACCGCGGACCGCAAAATCCGCTCGGATGATGCCTATTCACCAGACAATGTCCCGAACAAACGTCCAGACCGTGCTGCAACCGTGTATTGCCAGCGCTGTCGTGAAGCCTTCCCGGATGTGCCGGTGTTGCTTGGCGGGATCGAAGGTTCACTGCGTCGTATTGCGCATTATGATTACTGGTCAGATAAAGTCCGTCGTTCAATTCTGATGGATTCAAAAGCCGATTTATTGATGTACGGTAATGGCGAGCGTTCCATTATTGAAGTGATGCACCGTCTGGCCAAAGGCGAAAAAATTACCGATATCACCGATGTGCGCGGTACTGCCTTTATTATCAATAAACATAACCGTGCGGCCAAAGCCAAGTTTGTCGAAATCGCCTCCAATGATGTCGATACCATTGGCCGTGTCGATCCGATCATCAACCCCTATGTGATGACCGAAGATATTGATGGCTGTGAAGTTGAAAAAGAAAAGGGTAACAGCTTAAGCCAGTACCAGAATTTCCAAAAAGAAATGGTGGCCAATCCGATTGTCCGTGAAGGCGACAACCTGGATGCCGATACGCAGATTGTTCAGCTGCAACCGGCCTCAAAAGCCATTAAGCATAAACTGCCACCACGTGAACTGGCGGTTATTCGTTTGCCATCTTTTGAAGACGTGGCTAATGATCCGGTGCTATATGCACATGCCAACCGTATTCTGCATTTGGAAACTAACCCGGGCAACGCACGTGCTTTGGTGCAAAAACACGGCGAGCGTGATGTCTGGATTAATCCACCACCAATTCCATTGACCACTGAAGAAATGGATTATGTGTTTGACCTGCCATATGCACGTCTGCCACATCCAGCTTATGGCGATGCACGTTTCCCGGCGTTCGACATGATCAAGTTCTCGGTGAACATCATGCGTGGCTGTTTTGGGGGCTGTACGTTCTGTTCGATTACCGAACACGAAGGCCGTATCATCCAGAACCGTTCGGAAGAGTCGATTTTGCGTGAAGTGGAAAAAATCCGTGATACCGCACCGGGCTTTACCGGGATTATCTCGGACTTAGGTGGTCCAACCGCTAACATGTACCGCTTGCACTGTAAAGATCCGGAAATTGAAAAGAACTGCCGTAAGCCGTCCTGTGTATTCCCAGGCGTGTGTCAGAACCTGCATACCGATCATGCACCACTGACCCAGCTATACCGTAAAGCACGTGCGATTAAAGGCATTAAAAAGATTTTGATTGGTTCCGGTCTGCGTTATGACCTGGCGGTACTGAATCCGGAATATGTGCGTGAACTGGTGACCCACCACGTTGGGGGTTATCTGAAGATTGCACCAGAACATACCGAAAAAGGTCCGTTATCGAAGATGATGAAGCCCGGTATTGGTACCTATGACCGCTTCAAGCAAATGTTTGATCGTTTCAGCAAGGAAGCCGGCAAGGAACAGTATCTGATTCCGTATTTCATCGCGGCGCATCCGGGCACCACCGACTACGACATGATGAACCTGGCGATCTGGCTGAAAAAGAATGGTTTCCGTGCCGATCAGGTACAGACCTTCTATCCATCGCCAATGGCCACCGCCACCACCATGTATTACACCGGTAAAAACCCGCTGGCCAAAGTGGCGCGTTATACCGAAGATGTCGATATTGTGAAAGGAGAGAAACGTCGTCGTCTGCACAAAGCCTTCTTGCGTTACCATGATCCAAACAACTGGCCATTGTTACGTGAGGCTTTAAAAGAGATGGGCCGTGCCGATTTGATTGGCAATTCCAAGCAGCATCTGATTCCGACCTATCAGCCGCAAGGCACGGAAGGACAGTATCAGTCGGCGCGTAAGAAAAACTCGACGCTGGCCGGAGATTCACAGAAACGTACCGGTCAACATGGTAACCGTGGTCAAGGCCAAAATCAGGGTCAGTCGAATCGTCCGAAAAAAGGCCAGATGTTGACCCAGCACACTGGTTTGCCACCACGTGAAACTGGTGAAAAACGTCCATTTGGCGGCGCAAAGACCAAAGGCAGGTCTAAGCCAAAATCCCGTGCTTAAATCAGGAAAGGACGCCAAGTGCGTCCTTTTTTCTGGCGCACATTTTGTCGGATTTGTCAGACAATCGGTTTGAAAAGAATTGTGAAGCTCATAAAAGTTGGTATACATTAGCTTGAGGAAAAACAAGGAGATGGTTTTTCCTGGAAACTTGCTCTGCAACAGACTGTCAGTGTTTATGCATCTTTCGTCAGCATTGCTTTAAGTTTCTTAAATTTAACCTATTTATAATAAGCAAAACGTTATACTTGTATTTGAAAAATAATCGGTGAGATACCGAATAAATTATAAGAATAGAGTATTAAAGGATTAACCTCATGACCGTTTATATTATTCTCGCAAGTCTTATTCTGGCAGGGTTGCTGATCATGGCAGCCAGGCATGCCATTCAGGCTAAACGCCAGACCGACAGCACCCTGAAACGCCGCGCTATTTTCAGTTTGAATGAGCAGCTGACCTATACCCGGCTAAAAGAAATTTTACCGACCCATACCGTGCTGACCCATGTGTCTTTTGATGCACTACTGACCACCAAACTGCCGCGTACCCGCAATAAATACCGCAATATGGTGGCGGACTTTGTGGTGCTGGATGATGCTTATCAGGTACTGGCCGTGATTACCCTGGATGATACCCTGACCTTAAAACGTCAGCATATTCAGTATCAGAATGAATTGCTGCGGATGGCCGGTTATACCGTAATCAGCTTTGATCAGGTGCCGGAATATCAGCAATTGCGTGAAGAATTTGGGTTACTGGAGGGCGCTGAAAATCTGGAGGCGCTTGATCTGCCAAAAAAGAAATTGGCGTTCTATCCGGCCTCAGCGCGCAGAATGGGCGCGTTGGGTTGAAAAAAAGCATCTAAACAGATGCTTTTTATCTCAAATTTTTATGGTTTAACCGCGACCACAGTCATTTCAACCAGGACTTCGGGCTGATACAGCTTGGCTTCCACACAGGTGCGGGGCAGCGCTTCAATATCGGCGACCCAGGCATCCCAGATTTCATTCATGGCAGCATAGTCCTGCTCGATATCTTTTAAGAAAATCATGACCGACATGATATGACTTTTATCGGTGCCGGCTTCAGCCAGTAAACGGTCAATTATCTCAAGGGTCTGGCGGGTCTGACCGCGAATATCCAGGCTGGTGTCTTCTGCCAGCTGGCCGGCCAAATGCACCAGATGGCCTGAAATGGCAATTTCTGAATAGCGCTGTGCGACATGTAAACGTTGTACGGTCATAACAAAATCCTGTAGATGGGCAAGCAGCACCTCGGCTGCTCTGGCAATGTGACTATATTGCCATGAAGCGCCAGTACAGAACACCAGCGCTGCCGGAGTTGGTACAGAAATCCATCAATCTTGTGGCGATTTTGATTTGAAAAATGGGAATTTTAGGACGCAAAAAGCCGGTGATCTGAAGGGAATAGATCGGGATAATGCGATAGAAAATCAGATAAAAAGAAGCAGGTTACAGCAAGGCGGGAGACGATACAGCCATCCATGGGAACGTCAGAGTTGTCCTGTAATATTCGGATAGATCATCACGCCAATCACAGGACAGCATGCTGAAAGTAAAGGTGATTTTCAGCATCTCAGCACATACATGGATAAATGTATTGCGCAGATAGATTACTCTAATTTTGCCCATTGTGAAGCGCATTTTGTATCATTTTTATTCTTTTGATCAATTCCTGCACAATTTTAAGCCTAAAGTAGGCTGAGCTGTGGCTGCTGGGCTGGTGAGGACAGTTGATAAACTCCCACGCCAATTAACCGGAACTTTTCTTGGGGCGAAATATGCATTTCCTCAATTAATAGCTGTAACGCCTGTGCCAGCTGCTGCGGATGAGTAAAAATATGCTGAAAGCTTTTGCTGTGCTGTAACACCTGAAAGTTTTTCAGTTTCAGTTTGACTGACACGCCGCGGGCACAGAGCTGCTTTTTTTCCAGACTGGCCCAGACCTGTTGCAGCAGCTGTGGCCAGTAGGGCGTGCATTGGCTGAGGACATAATCATCATCAAAGGTGATTTCTTTGGAAATCTGCTGGCGTTTGCGTTCGGCCTGAACGGGGCGCTCATCAATGCCTTGTGCATATAAAAACAGACGTTTGCCATATTTGCCAAAACGTTGAATCAGCAGGCCTTCTTCGACCTGTTGCAGATCGCCCAAGGTTTCCAGACCCAAGGCCTTCAGCTTTTCCTGCATGACCTTGCCCACGCCCGGAATTTTCTTTAAGGGTAAATCCTGAATAAAGGCCTGCACCTGCGAGGGTTTGATTACGCAGAGGCCATTTGGTTTATGCCAGTCCGAGGCAATTTTGGCCAGAAATTTATTGGGTGCCACGCCGGCAGATGCAGTCAGGCCAGTGGTCTGAAAGATATCTTCGCGGATGCGCATTGCCACTTCTGTGGCACTGGGGAGCTGCTGCAGGTTTTCGCTAACATCCAGATAGGCTTCATCGAGCGACAGCGGTTCAATGATTGCAGTATATTTTTGAAAAATTTGATGGATTTGTGCCGACACTTCCCGGTACTTCTGGAAATTCGGTTCCAGTACAATCACCTGCGGGCACAGTTTCCGGCCCTGACTCATTGACATGGCCGAGCGCAGCCCAAACACCCGCGCCGGGTAGGACGCGGCCACAATCACTGCACGCGGATGATGTGATGCCACCACCACCGGCAGATGTTGTAACTCTGGACGCTCTTTTAGCTCGACCGAGGCATAGAACGCATCCATATCAATATGAATGATTTTTCTCATGGCACCATCTTAACGCGCGACATCCGTGGCTGTCATTAGCGGATAAGCATACAGTTGATCGAGCAGCAGCACTTGGGTCTGTTGTTGTGCTGCGGCCTTGATCACGGTATTCAGACTCTTCGGGGTATTATCGGCCAGATGTGGTAAAAACTGTAGCGGCTGTTCTGGCGGCTGGAAAAAATCATCCCAATGGATGGGAATCAGCACCTTGGGTTTTAGGTGCTGCAAGGTTTCTGCCAGATACTGCTGCTGATACTGTTCCGGTTGCCTGGACAGCTGGGCAATGCCCAGAAACAGATGATCGACCTGTAGCTGTTTGAGCTGTTCGGGAATAAAACCGGTGCTGGCCTTGACCAGACTTTTATGACCTTCATATTCAATCAGATAGTCAAAGCTATGGCCTTCTTTAAACTCCGAAAACCGTGCCGGCAGGCTCAGTGGCTGCTGGATTTCCTCACCCAGATCATTATTCACTGCAGTTGGCGGAGTATGCTGGGACGGGAAAGCGGTGACAGTAAAGTTGCCAATCTGCATCGGTTGTAAAGGTACCAGCTGCTGTAACTGGCTTTCGGGCAAGTGAGCACCACGGGCAATATTCAGCGTGCTTCGGGAACCAATAATTTTAGCCTGCGGCAGCAATTGGCCAAGTAGAGGGACATCCAGCGCATGGTCATAATGCGAGTGTGTCACCAGAATGGCTTGCGTTCGTTGCAATTGATGGAGCTCAATCGCATGTTCAATCACGATAGGCTGGCTGTTAATTTGACCAAACATCAGCTGACTCAGACTGGGCCGGCTAAAGAAGCCATCAATCAACAGCTGTTGCTGGCCATCATCAAACAGTAAGGTCGATACGCCAAAGAATTTGACCGTGTAGCCCGCTGGTGCGGTTGCTGCCGGCTGATACAGCCACGGCTGGAAATCCTGCACTTTTCCGGAGGGCTGCAGTATATAGA
The DNA here is from genome assembly GCF_013418645.1 of Acinetobacter sp. YH12132. Lineage (NCBI taxonomy): Bacteria > Pseudomonadati > Pseudomonadota > Gammaproteobacteria > Moraxellales > Moraxellaceae > Acinetobacter > Acinetobacter sp. YH12132. The sequence continues at coordinate 61,074 of NZ_VPBR01000011.1, read as the reverse complement.
TGATGAGTGCAATCAGCAGTAACATCAGGCCAAGCAGACCTGACAAAATTTTGTATTTCAGTGTCATTCGCACAATATTCCTGTCAGCTTTTATTTTTATCTTGTTGGTATGAGTATTAAGGGGTTGTATCCGCACTATGTTTAGATGGTTCCACAATCTGGTTGGCCTTCAGAAACTGTTGCCAGTCCTGTTCATCGCCATAAAAGGCATTAAGATCGACCGGAGTGGCAATGCCGGTAATCTGGCCACGATTGCTATATTGCCAGAACAGCCAGTCGGGATTGCCACTTAAGGCCGGTTTGCCTTGATATTCGCGTACCCACAGCGGCACCTGCGGGAACTGATTGACCAGTACAATATTATAAAAATTCCTGGAAATGTAAAAAATCGGCTGTTTGCCATAGTGCTGTTGCAGCGCGTCATGCATCACCCCAATTTCATGCAGCAACTGTTCCCGGGTATAGGTGTTGATGCAGTTGCTGTCGTATTCCAGATCAATCACTGGTGGCAAGCTGTTGGCCTGTTTCGGAACGCTGTCGATAAAATTCTGTGCCTGCACCTGACCATCACGACACAGCCGATAAAAATGATAGGCGCCGACCAGAAAGCCCTGTTCATGCGCGGCCAGCCAGTTGTCCTGAAATTTACGGTCTTTAAAATCGCCGCCTTCAGTGGCTTTTAAATAGACGAAACGGTATTTTTCCGGCGAAATCCTGTGCCAGTCAATCTGCTGCTGATGATGCGAAACATCAAAGCCCTGAATCGGATAGTCCTGTGCGGTGGCTGGCCGGGTATGCAGAACGCCCCAATACAGCAAGGCCGCCATCAGCACCACGCCGCAGATGGCCACCGCAGCATAAGTCAGGGGCTGGACAGAACGGCGGGCAGGGCGTGCAGACATAGGCAAGGCAGATCTTCAGGATTCAATTTTGATCATAACGCGAAGCCTGCGCGGCGGCTAGCGTTCTACGCGGCTTTAGACCGGGGTGTTTTTCGGAATTTTCCAGAAAATCATTGCAGCCAGCAGGTTGATACTGCCCAGACAGATCAGGCTGGCATGGAAGGCTGCGACCACCTGTTCCGGTCCCCAATAGGCACTAAACAGGTTGACCAGCGTTCCGGCCAAGGCCACGCCAATACTCATGGACAGCATCATGATCATCGACAGGAAACTGTTGCCGCTGCTGGCATCTTGCTGCGGCAAATCTTTTAGGGTCAGGGTGTTCATGGACACAAACTGCAGTGAATTAAGCAGACCAAAAATAAAGAAATGCAGCGCACGTAGCCAGATGGGGGTGTCGGCCGTGGTCAGGGCAAAACTGGCGATACAGGCCCCGACCAGCAAGGTATTGGTGATAAGTACCTGACGATAACCAAAGCGCTGAATCAGCTGGCGGATAATCGGTTTTGAGGCCAGCGAACCGAGTACGGTCGGAATCATCATCAGGCCGGTCACAAAGGGCTCAAAGCCAAAGGCCAGTTGCAGCATCAGCGGCAGTAAAAAGGGAATTGAATTGCCGGCCAGCCGGGCAATCGAGTTCCCAAGAATCCCGATTGCATAAATCCGGTGCCGGAACAGCTTGCTGCGAAACAGGGCATTCTGATGGGTATGCGCATGATAGGCATATAGGCCGGCACTCAGCAGACCCAGCAGAACCAGCGCAATGCTCCACCACAGCGAGTACAGCGGACTGGCCACGTTTTCAATACCCAGTGACAGCCCGACCATGGCAATCAATAACAGGATAAATCCCCAGAAATCAAATTGCGGCACGCTCGGCTCGGTGATGTTTGGCATGGCTTTAAAGGTAATCAAGACGCCTAAAATGCCAATCGGCAGATTGATTAGAAAAATCCAGTGCCATGAGGCCACTTCGACCAGCCAGCCGCCCAAAGTAGGTCCAATTAAGGGGCCGATCAGACCGGCCAGACTCATCAGGCTCATGGCCGATAAAAACTGGGTGCGGGGAATGATTTTTAGCATCGCCAGACGACCAACTGGCAATAAGAACGCGCCGCCAATGCCTTGCAGTACCCGGTAAAACAGCAGTTCATTCAGGCTGCTGGCATAGGCACAGCCAATGGAGGCCAGGGTGAAAATCACAATGGCGGAAAAATAGGTGTTGCGCACGCCAAAACGGTCGGCCAGCCAGCCACTCAAGGGAATACAGGCCGCCACTGACAATACATAGGCCACCACCACGCTGTGCATTCGCAGCGGATCTTCCTGCAAATTCTCGGCAATGGCCGGCAACGCGGTGTTGATGATGGTGGTATCCAGGCCCTGCATAAAAAAGCCAATCGACACCAAGAGCACTAACAATCTGAATTCGGGTTGCAGGGCTTGATGGGTTGGCGTGGCAGTCATAATTAGCGGGCATGGTGGAATTTTGCCTAGTGTAAAACAATCTGGCGCGGATATCGTATCTAAAGCGTTGCCGCGTGACGGCCTGACCCTGTCAGAAAACTGCAATCAAAACGTCATGGCACTGCAACCGGATGTTTATAAATTGTTCATATTCTAAACACTATCAAATTAAACCTATGAAATTAAAATTGAAATCACTTTGGGTGGCCATGTTGGCCGTGGGGATGGCAGCGTGTAACAGTGATGATGATCAGGTCAGTCCTGCACCGGTCGATCCAACCCCAAATACCATTGAACTGAGCAAAATCGGGGCCTATCAGTCAGGTATTTTTGCAGAAAGTGCCGCAGAAATTCCGGCCTATGATGCCGCCAGCAAACGTCTGTTTGTGGTCAATGCGCAGGCCGGGGTGCTGGATGTACTCGATTTAAGCCAGCCAAATCAGCCGGTTAAAATTACCGAAATTCAGGTCCATGATATTGCCGAAGGCGCAGAAGTAAACAGTGTCGCGGTGCATAACGGTATTGTGGCAATTGCCATTCAGGCTGCCGTCAAAACTGATCCGGGTTATGTGGCGCTGTATCAGGCCAAAGATCTGAGCAAACTGGCGCATGTGCAGGTCGGTGCCTTACCGGATATGCTGACTTTTAGCCCGGATGGTCAAACCCTGCTGGTGGCCAATGAAGGTGAGCCATCGGACGATTATCAGGTTGATCCGGAAGGTTCAATTTCCGTGATTCAGCTGAGTAATTTAACAGCGCCTGTGGTCCGCACTGCAGACTTTAAAGCCTTTAATGGACAGGAAGCGGTGCTGCGTGCCCAGGGCGTGCGTATTTTCGGGCCAAATGCGACTGCGGCGCAGGATTTTGAACCGGAATATATTACGGTATCGCAAGATGGCAAAACGGCTTGGGCCGCATTGCAGGAAAACAATGCGCTGGCCAAAATTGATGTGGTCAATGCCAAAGTACTGGCGGTATATCCATTGGGCTTTAAAGACCATGGTCTGGACGGCAATGGCATGGATGTCAGCGATGCCGATGGTGTCGATGGAACGGGCAGTATTAAGATCCAGACCTGGGCCAATGTGCGCGGTCTGTATATGCCAGATGCAATTGCCAGCTTTGACGTGGCCGGCAAAACCTATATTGTGACGGCCAATGAAGGCGATGCACGCGCCTGGGGTGAAGACACACCAGAATATTTTAATAACGACACCAGCAAAGGTTTTGTAGAAGAATGGCGAGTGAAACATCTGGTACATGCCGATGGCTTTGCCCGCCGTTTAGGCGATGATTTACCGGCACACTTAAGCCAGCTGGCCAAAGGTGCCGAGCTGAATCCGGACAATTTTGGCTACTGCGGTGCCACGGCAGGCAATGCTGGTGACTGCCGTAAAGATCATCTGCTGGGTCGTCTGAATATTACCTGGACTGAAGGCTACCAGAAAAATGCCGATGGTACGCCAAAGCTGAATGAACGCGGCAATCTGGTATATGACCATCTTTATAGTTTTGGTGCACGCTCGGTCAGTATCTGGACAGAAAATAGTGCGCAAAATGGTCTGGAACTGGTCTGGGATTCAGGGGATGATTTTGAGCAGTACATTGCCGAGCATCATCCGGAAATTTTCAATGCCAACCATGAAGAAGCAGGCATGGATAACCGCAGTGACAACAAAGGCCCTGAACCTGAAGGCGTGACGCTGGGCCAGATTGGCAGCAAAACCTTTGCCTTTATTGGTCTGGAACGTGCTGGCGGGGTGATGGTCTATGATGTATCGACTCCATCTGCACCAAGTTTTGTGCAGTATCTGAATAGCCGTGAGATGAGTGCGAGCACTGAACAAATTGAGCTGGGGCAGGCCGGTGATTTAGGCCCGGAAGGTCTGGTCTTTATTGCGGCAAAGGACTCGCCTAATGGCCAGCCATTACTGGTGGTGGGCAATGAAGTCAGCGGCAGCACCGCGGTATATCAGCTGAACCTGAAATAAGTGAGCAAAAAAGAGAAAGGGCACTACGGTGCTCTTTTTTTATTTTAAATTTTTATTGTCACTAAAATGTCATAGAACTGAAATAGTATTGTCATCATTTTAAGCTAATGCCAGCCCGATAGGGGGTGGTGTTCCCTTTTTGAACATAGGCTTTGTTCTTATGACAATTGAACTTTTAATGGTAATCGGCTTCTGTTTGGCGGCCTATTCTATTGTCGGAAATGATGTACCTCAAACCTTAGGGACTTTTATTTCTTCTAACTCCCATCGTCCTTGGTGGGTACTGTGGGTGTATATCAGCAGTATCCTGGTTGTGGTCTTGGTCTATGGCTGGTATGCATCGGGCGTCGGTGATGCCTCTTATGGGCGACTGGAAACCATTCCGTTCCCTGAAGGCGGAATTACCTGGCTGTATATTGTGCCGCCAGTTTTACTGTTGCTACTGACCAAATATGGTATTCCGGTCAGTACCACCTTCCTGGTACTAACCATCTTCTCTCCTGCGAGCTTGGGCTCGATGATGGTCAAATCCATGATGGGCTATGCCGTGGCCTTCTTGGCGGCGCTGATCATCTATCGTTTTGTGGCCAACAAAATGACGGTGTACTTTAACCAGACCAAAGATCAGGAACATTCGACCAAATGGGTGATTCTACAATGGTTATCTACCGGTTTCCTGTGGAGCCAGTGGCTGATTCAGGATCTGGCCAACATCTTCGTGTATGTGCCGCGTCAGGTACCGTTTGAATTCCTGATGTTTGCCATTACGGTCTTTGTGATCTTGCTGGGGGTTATTCTGTACCAGCGTGGTGGTGCCATCCAGAAGATTGTCGATACCAAAACCGATGTTACCGATGTACGTGCTGCGACCATCGTGGACTTTATCTATGCAATGATCCTGCTGATTTTCAAAGAGTGGAGCAATATCCCGATGAGTACCACCTGGGTATTCCTGGGTCTGTTGGCCGGTCGTGAATTTGCCATCTCAATGATTGTGAACGGGGTCAGCAAATACCGTACCTCACGCAATGTCAGCAAAGATGCGATGAAACTGATGTTTGGTCTGGCCATGTCGGTATTCCTGGCGACCACTTTGCCATGGTTCTATAACCTGATTTCAGGCTAAGCCTGGACTGAACATCAAGTACAAAAAAAGCGAGCTTCGGCTCGCTTTTTTCTTTCTGGATTTTTGGGTTCAAGCGCTTTAAATGGCAACGTGCTGTGGGGCATCCAGATTATGTAATGCAGTCAGGATTTCATCGGCATGATTGCAGATAATCAGCTTGGCGCGGTGCTGCGGCGGCAGGAAGCCTTCAGTCACGGCATGGTCAAGTTGGGCAATTAGCGCATTATAGAAGCCATTGACGTTATACAGCATCATCGGTTTTTGATGCTGGTTCAACTGGCCCCAGGTGGCAATTTCCAGAATTTCTTCAAAGGTACCCAGTCCGCCCGGCAAGGCCACAAAGGCGCTGGCACGTTCGGCCATGAGGGCTTTACGTTCATGCATGCTGTGTACAATATGCAATTCGGTCAGACGATGATGGGCAATTTCATAATCCAGCATAAATTCCGGAATCACCCCTACAGTTTCACCGCCGTGATCAACCACGGCATCGGCGACCTGACCCATTAAACCGATACTGGCGCCGCCATAGACCAGACCAAAGCCATTTTCCGCCAGACGGCGTGCCAGTGCCACGGCCTTTTCCTGATACACCGGTTTATTTCCGGAACGTGAGCCGCAATATAAAGCAATTAAAGGTTGTGTTGTTTTAGGAGAGGGATGTTTTAAATTATCAGTCATTTTTACTACGCTATTCATGATTCTTGTTTCACCTTAACATGTTCTTTTTGTCTGCTCTAGCTTATGCAAAAAATATGACAAACAATGCCAGCGCCGTGCAGTGTGATTGCAAAGAATTGTTAAAGCATGCAGCACAACCGTGACCAGGCCAAAAAAAGAGTGATTCTGGCGCCAATCTTTTCTATACTGAAATTGTGTTTGACAACAATAGAACCGTCATGGGTAGTGGACACTATCGCACCATACAACAACAGCCGCTTTTAATCTCTTTTCTTTTTCCCTTTCATTCCCCAGGTTTTGAAACAGCCGGTCTTGGCTGTCGCACAGCCAAAACGATACTCGTGGAGCATCGCCCATGATTTTTGAATGGATGTCTGATCCAGCCGCATGGGTGGGTTTGCTGACCCTGATTATTCTGGAAATTGTGCTAGGTATTGATAACCTGGTGTTTATTGCTATTCTGGCTGAAAAATTACCACCGGAACAGCGTAACGCCGCACGGGTGGTCGGGCTGATTCTGGCTTTGGGCATGCGCCTGATTCTGCTGGCGTCAATTGCCTGGGTGGTGACCCTGACCAATCCGCTGTTCCATATTTTTGATCATCCCTTCTCCGGTCGTGATCTGATCTTGCTGTTTGGTGGGGTGTTCCTGCTGTTTAAAGGCACCATGGAGCTGCGTGAGCGTATTGAAGGCAAGCCGCAACTGAAAGAAGAAAATCCGGTACACGCCACTTTCTGGATGGTGATTGTGCAGATTGTGGTACTGGATGCGGTGTTCTCGCTCGACAGTGTGATTACCGCAGTCGGTATGGTCAAAGAGCTGTCGGTGATGATGATCGCGGTGATCATTGCCATTGGTATTATGCTCTGGGCCTCTAAACCGCTGATGGACTTTGTTAACAAACATCCAACTGTGGTGATTCTGTGCCTGTGCTTCCTGATGATGATCGGTTTCTCACTGGTGGTGGAAGGTTTCGGTTATCACATTCCAAAAGGCTATTTATATGCCGCGATTGGTTTCTCGGTGATGATCGAGTTCCTGAACCAGGCCATGCGCAAAAATCAGGAAAAAATGGTCACCACCACTGACCTGCGTTATCGCACTGCTTCCGCGGTAATGCGGATGCTCGGCGGCAAACCGAACGGGCCGGAACCGGAGCATCCAAGTCCGGAAGAAGTGTTGGCGACACGTGCTTTTGCCGATGAAGTCTTTGCCGAAGAGAACAGCGTCTACCATACCGTGATGGTGCAGGGCGTACTCAGTCTGGCCGAGCGTCCGGTAAAATCGGTGATGACCCCGCGACCGGAACTGGAATGGTTGGATTTAGATGAAGACCAGGACAGTATTCAGGCCCAGCTGATGAATACCTCGCATTCACGTTTAATTGTGGTGCATGGCGAGCTGGACAATATTGCCGGGGTGGTGCTGACCCATAAGGTTATGAATGAATTTATTGAAACCGGCGTACTGAATTTTGAAAAACATCTGCGCGAACCGGTGATTGTGCATGAAAATGCACAGGTGTTGATGGTGATGGAACAGCTGCGTCAGGCGCCGCTGCAAATGGCAATTGTGCTGAACGAATATGGCTCGATTGAAGGTGTGGTCACCCCGATTGATGTACTGGAAGCCATTGCCGGTGAATTCCCGGATGAAGATACCCTCGACGCGGTTGCAGAAACCCTGGAAGATGGCAGCCTGATGCTGGATGGCTCGACTGATATCCGCCATGTCTCGTTATTGCTCGGTCGTGATCTGGTCAATGAGCTGGAAGAATATTCGACCCTGTCGGGTTATATCCTGTTCCATCTCGGCCGTTTGCCGGAAAATGGCCAACGTCTGCTGGCTGATGATCATATTTTTGAAGTGGTCACCATGGACGGGCATAAAATCGAGAAGGTGCATGTGCTGCCACAGCCGCCAGCCGAGTAGCACTCAGAATATTCCTGTTTTCAGCTCCAGTTCCGTTAAAATAGCCTGCATTGTCAGGCTATTTTTTTGGAAAATATTTATGTCAGAACAGCCTTGTCCTTGTGGCGCTGGGTTTTATCACAGTTGTTGCCAGCCTTTGCATTTAGGTCAGCAGCAGGCCCAAACTGCCGCTCAGCTAATGCGTTCACGCTATAGTGCCTTTGCCTTGCAGCAGATTGATTATATTGTCAAAACCACCGCAATTGGTCAGCAGCAGGCCCTGGATGTGGCCGCCATTCGGGACTGGAGCAGTGCCAACCAGTGGTTAAAACTGGAAATCATAAGTGCCCAGGAAAAGCTGGACAAAAGCCATGCCCAGGTCGAATTCAAGGCCTATTATCAGGATGGCAACCAGCCGCAGATACATCATGAAGTGTCGCATTTCGTCAAACATCAGGGTGTGTGGTATTTTCTTGATCCGACCACCGATCAGCAGATCACCATGAAACAGCCCTGTATCTGCGGTTCGGGCAAGAAATTTAAGCAATGTTGTGCGCAATTTTTATAACATTTGCCGTATTTTCGCTTATGATAACGCGCATCAATTCCCCTAGTGAAAGAAGGGCAGTTCATGTTGCTGTTGGTCATTTATATTATTGCCATTACTGCAGAAGCAATGACAGGTGCATTGTCGGCAGGACGGCGAAGCATGGACTGGTTCGGGGTGACCCTGATTGCCTGTGTCACCGCACTGGGCGGCGGCTCGGTACGTGATGTATTGCTGGGCCATTATCCTTTAACCTGGGTCAAGCATCCGGAATATCTGGTCCTGACCTGCGCGGCAGCCTTTGTCACCATTTTAATTGCCAAATGGATGCGCCATCTGCGTTCCATCTTCCTGGTGCTGGATGCCTTGGGCCTGATTGGCTTTACCATTATTGGCTGCCAGATTGCGCTGGAAATGGGCCACGGTTTTGTGGTGTCGGCGGTGGCCGGTGTGCTGACCGGCGTCTCGGGCGGGATTCTGCGTGATATTCTGTGTAATGATGTGCCGCTGGTGTTCCGCCGTGAGCTGTATGCCAGTATCTCTTTTGTGTCGGTGATCTGCTATTGGGTCTGTATTGAAATTGGCCTGTCGCTAGAACTAACCGTTATCGCCACGCTGATTTTTGGTTTTACCTTACGTTTAATTGCGATCTATTTTGGTCTGGAAATGCCAAAATTCATTTATAAGGATGATGATGAGCAGTCGGCCTCATCCAAAGATGCCTCCTAGCCACAAATCTCCTATAAATTAAACGGCATGACCGCTATCCAGATAGCGGTCATTGTCTTTAAAATCAAAGCTGATTGCTGTTGTCATAACAATAACCAGGCGCGCCATCCGCGTTTTCCTCTCCACCCTGTCAGAGCGTTTATTATGGATCTAGTTTCTCGTGTACAACGCTTACCGATTGGTAAGTTCCACTATACCTTGCTATGGGTCATCGGACTGGGCTGGATGTTTGATGCCATGGATACCGGTTTAATTTCCTTTATTCTGGCCAAAATGGCGGAAGACTGGCAAATGAGCCCGGCAGAAAAAGGCTGGGTGGTGTCAATTGGTTTTGTTGGCATGGCCATTGGTGCGGTGTTCTCCGGCGGGTTGGCCGACCGGATTGGGCGTAAAACCGTATTTGCCACGACCCTGGTGATTTATAGCCTGGCCACAGCGGCCTGTGCCTTTGCCCCAAATTTAAGCTGGTTACTGTTTTTCCGCTTTATTGTCGGTTTAGGGCTGGGCGGGCAGTTGCCGGTTGCGGTGACTTTGGTCAGTGAATATATTCCGGCGCATGTGCGGGGCCGTTTTATTGTGCTGCTGGAAAGCTTCTGGGGGCTGGGCTGGCTCTGTGCGGCGCTGGTGTCTTATTTTGTGATTCCGACCTTTGACTGGCATATGGCCTTTTTAATTGGTGGTTTGCCGGCGCTCTATGCCTGGGTCATCTGGAAAAAAGTACCGGAATCGGTGCCGTATTTGATTAACCGCGGCCGGGTCGAAGAAGCGCACAAACTAGTACAAAGTCTGGAACGCCGCTGCGGTGTCGAGGTGATTGAACAGCTGGAAGTGAAACCGGTGGCCGCCAAACAGAATATTTCTTTTGCCCAGCTGTGGTCGGGGCCATTTGCGCGTCGTACCCTCATGCTGTGGCTGATCTGGTTCGGCATTGTCTATTCCTATTATGGCATTTTTACCTGGCTGCCAAGTCTGCTGGTCAAGGAAGGCTATACCATTGTGCAGTCCTTTGAATATGTGCTGATCATGATTCTGGCGCAGTTGCCGGGCTATATTGCGGCGGCCTGGCTGGTGGAAAAACTTGGCCGTAAAGCCACACTGGCCGGCTTTATTGGGCTGTGTGCGGTATCAGCCTACTTCTTTGGACAGGCCAGCAGCGTCGGCATGATCGTGTTCTGGGGTTGCCTGATGTCCTTCTTTAACCTAGGCGCCTGGGGTGTGCTGTATACCTATACGCCGGAACAGTATCCAACCAATATCCGTGCCTTTGGTTCGGGCTGGGCTTCGGCGGTGGGCCGTATGGGCGGTATTGTTGCGCCTTTGGTGGTGACCCAGATGATAGTGATGCACAACGGCTTTAGCTATGTATTTATGATGTTTACCGCGGTGCTGCTGGCCGTGGCACTGGTGATTGTGCTGCTGGGTGAGGAAACCCGCGGCAAGACCCTGGAGTCGATTGGTTTATAAGCAGCCGCTCATACAGACAATGCAAGATGCGCTGGCTATTGTGCCGGCGCATCTTTTTTATTTCTGGAATATGTTTTTCAACGTGCAGTCAGACTTGTGTATTTTTCAGTTGATTGACGCACCTAAAATGGATATTTTTACGCCATAAGACATAAATTGTCGCAGAGTGTGATCGGCTACCCTTGTGCTGGCCGCGGCTGCGGCATAGCATAAGAACGTCAAAACTATAACGCATTAATTTAGGATTACAGGTTGTTATGACAAGCCTCGCGCATCATGCGACAGAAAACCGTTCCGTAGCAGAATTTACTGAACAAGCATATCTCAGCTATGCCATGTACGTGATTATGGACCGTGCATTGCCTCATATCAGCGATGGCCTGAAACCGGTACAGCGCCGTATCGTCTATGCCATGAGCGAGCTGGGTCTCAAGCCAAGCAGTAAACCAAAAAAATCTGCACGTACGGTCGGTGATGTGCTGGGTAAGTACCATCCGCATGGTGACTTGGCCTGTTATGAAGCGATGGTGTTAATGGCGCAGCCGTTTAGCTATCGTTATCCATTTATTGAAGGGCAGGGCAACTGGGGTTCACCGGATGATCCAAAATCCTTTGCCGCAATGCGTTATACCGAAGCCAAATTATCCGCATATAGTGACCTGTTACTGTCTGAACTCGGTCAGGGCACCTGCGACTGGCAGGACAACTTTGATGGTTCCCTAAAAGAGCCAGTGACCTTGCCGGCACGGGTTCCAAATATCCTGCTCAATGGCACCACCGGCATTGCCGTGGGTATGGCCACCGATATTCCGCCGCACAACTTGCGTGAAATCATTAAAGGCACCATCGCCCTGATCCGTAATCCGAATTTAAGCGATAGCAAGGTTGCAGAATATATTCCTGGCCCGGATTTACCGACCCGGGCTGAAGTAATTACCCCGCCAGATGAACTGTTAAAGATTCAGACCACTGGACGCGGCAGTTATCGCATGCGTGCGGTGTATACCATTGAAAAAAATGAAATTGTTATCAGTGATTTACCGTATCAGGTCTCTGGCTCAAAAGTCATTACCCAGATTGCTGACCAGATGCAGGCCAAAAAGCTACCACTGGTGACCGATGTACGGGATGAGTCGGACCATAAAAATCCGACCCGTCTGGTGATTGTGCTGCGTTCCAACCGGATTGATGCCGATGCAGTGATGAGCCATCTGTTTGCAACCACCGATCTGGAATCAAGCTATCGGGTCAACATGAACATGATTGGTGCCGATGGTCGTCCACAGGTGAAATCGATTCGCCAGATTTTATTGGAATGGATCGAGATTCGTAAACATACCGTCACACGCCGCCTGCAATATCATCTGAACAAGATTGAAAAACGCCTGCATATTCTGGCCGGCTTGCTGATTGCCTATTTAGACATTGATACCGTGATCCGGATTATCCGCGAAGAAGATCATCCCAAAGCAGAGCTGATGGCGCACTTTGGTATTGATGAGATTCAGGCTGAAGCCATTTTGGAACTCAAGTTGCGCCATCTGGCCCGACTGGAAGAAATGGAAATCCGTCGCGAACAGGAAGAACTCGAGGCCAAAGCTGCCACAATTCGTGAACAGTTGGCCAATCCGGAATCATTAAAAAACCTGATTATTACGGAGTTAAAAGACGACGCCAAAAAGTTTGGTGATGACCGCCGTTCACCAATTGTGCAGCGCGCTGAAGCCACCGCGATTAATGAACAGGACATGCTGCCGGCCGATCCGGTAACCGTGGTGCTGTCTGAAGCTGGCTGGATTCGCTGTGCCAAAGGCCATGATGTCGATGCCGAAAACCTGAATTTCCGCGCTGGCGACCAGTATTTAAGTCACGCCCAAGGCAAATCCAACCAGCGTGCCTATGTGCTGGATGACACCGGACGCAGTTATGGTGTAGCCATTAACAGCCTGCCATCGGCACGTGGTTTGGGTGAACCGCTCAGTTCACGTTTATCACCGGCCAGCGGGGTCGGCTTTAAACAGGTGTTTGTGGCAGAAGATCAGGCTGAAATTCTGGTCATGAGCAGCAAAGGTTATGGCTTTAAAACCCAAGCCAAACAGCTGGATACCAATGCCAAAGCCGGTAAGGCTTTCCTGAGCCTGTCTGAAGGCGCCAGCGTGATGAATCTGCAAACTATTGAGCAGTTCAGTCATGTTGCGCTACTCAGTTCTGCCGGCCGTTTACTGATTGTTGATCTGGCAGAATTACCGGTGCTGAACAAAGGTAAAGGTAATAAATTGATACAACTTGAACCGAAAGATCAGATTGTATCCATGACAATGCTAAATTTAGATGAAATAATTCAAGTGTTTGCAGGACAACAGCAGTTAAAATTAAAAGGTGATGACTTGCAGAAGTATATCGGTAAGAGAGGAACTAAGGGACAGCTTTTACCACGGGGATATCAAAAAGCAAATAAACTGTTGATTCAGAGATAAGACTAGCGTTGTTTACATAAAATACGTTATATATGAATCGAATTCGTGAAAATGGATCCACTGCTGTACATAAACAAGCCAAAAAATGAAGTGCGGCAGTGTATAAAACAGTTGAATACTAAGGATTACTGATTGGAGAGATTGGCATTATGGAAAAAATTTGGTTTGAAGAATACCGAAAGACAGGGATTCCAGAAACTGTAGAGTTGCCACCGGAGAATACGTCACTGGTTGATATCTTTGAACGTAATTTCCAGAAGTTTGGTTCACGTGATGCCTTTATCTTTATGGATAAAGTGCTGACCTTTGCTGAACTGGAAGAAGCAAGCCGTAAATTTGCAAGCTATTTGCAAGGTCTGGGCTTGGCCAAAGGCACACGTGTTGCAGTGATGATGCCAAACGTTCTTCAATATCCAGTGGTGGCGTTGGGTGTATTCCGTGCCGGTCTGGTGCTGGTGAATGTAAACCCGCTGTATACCTCACGTGAACTTGAGCATCAGTTAAATGACTCTGGCGCAGAAGTGCTGGTAATTATTGAAAACTTCGCTTCTGTATATCAGGCGATTCTGGGTAAAACCCCAGTCAAGCACGTCGTGGTTGCCTCTGTAGGTGACATGCTGGGCACCCTAAAAGGTACGTTGGTGAACTTTGTCTTACGCTCAGTGCGTAAACAGATTCCGGCGTGGGATCTTCCGGGGCATGTCAAGTTCAATGCGGCCATGTCGAAAGCCAATATCAGCAACTACAAGCGTCCAAGCCTGACCCTAAGTGATACGGCAGTACTGCAATATACCGGTGGTACGACAGGGGTATCTAAAGGTGCAGAACTGACCCACCGTAACCTGGTGGCCAACCTGATGCAGTGTGATGGCATTTTCCAAAGTAAATTTGGTGCTCAAGATGGCGCGCCAGATGACCGTATTTTCTGTGCCTTACCGCTGTATCACATCTTTGCTTTCATGGTGTGTGCACTGTACGGCATGTACAAAGGTCAGGCCAACATCCTGATTCCAAACCCGCGTGATTTACCGGCGGTAATTAAAGAATTGCGTAAATACCAGCCATCGTTCTTCCCGGCTGTGAACACGCTGTTTAATGCGCTGGTCAACAATGAAGAATTCAAACAGCTGGATCACAGCAAACTGAAGATGGCGATGGGCGGCGGTATGGCTGTATTACCATCTACAGCGGAAGCCTGGAAAAAAGTAACCGGTACCAACATCATTGAAGGTTACGGTTTATCTGAAACTTCACCGGTGGCTACTGCGAACCCGCCAGCGTCTGAAGCCTTCAGTGGTACTATTGGTATTCCATTGCCATTAACTGAAGTGGCGATTCTGGATGATGCCGGCAATGAAGTGGCACTGGGCGAGCAGGGTGAAATTTCAATTCGTGGTCCACAGGTCATGAAGGGTTACTGGAACCGTCCAGATGAAACCGACAAAGTCATGTTCAATGGTTTCTTCCGTACCGGTGATATCGGGGTGATGGACAGCCGTGGTTATGTGAAGATTGTTGACCGTAAGAAAGACATGATTCTGGTGTCTGGCTTTAACGTTTATCCATCTGAAATTGAAGAAGTTGTAGCGAAGCATCCAAAAGTGCTGGAAGTGGCGGCAATTGGTGTGCCAGACGAGAAATCAGGTGAAGTGCCGAAACTGTTCGTGGTGAAGAAAGATCCATCGCTGACCACAGAAGAAATTCTGGCCTTTGCCAAAGAAAATCTGACCGGTTATAAACGCCCACGTTATGTGGAGTTTATTGATGAACTGCCGAAGTCGAACGTCGGTAAAATCTTGCGTAAAGATTTACGTAAAACCGCTTAAGACTGTCATGAAAAAGCGCCGATTGATCGGCGCTTTTTTTATTTCTTTTGCGGGCTTTATTTTTTCATTAGCCAGCGGTCGAAGTAGGGACGTCCAACCCCCATCACCCCGAGGAAAATAAACATTGAGCCAAACTGACGGCTAAAACCGGAGGAATGGAAGCTGCCATAACTTAAAATATTATCAATCAGGCAATACACCAGAATTACGGTCATCCAGTGCCATAAAGGTAGACGTTTAATTCCCACAGCATACAGGGCCACCCACAGCACCACAAAGGTAAACAGGGTCGACCAGATATTCAGGTTGGAACAGATGACCGTTAATAAAAAGGCCACAATGGGAATCACAATTTTTAAGGCCCGATCGACTTGCAGCTGATGCTGGCGCTGTTTTTCAAGTACATCGAACATTTCTTTTTGATCAGGATTGACCATCATGAATCCTACACAATGAATAAAAACACCCTATTTAACAAAATTTATGCTTAAAACACCATGCTATGATAAAGTTTTGAAGAATTCCGATGAGAAAAAATAGATGCAAAGTATTAGTGGAATCGTCTATCTGATTCTAATCGCCTGCCTGTTGCCTTATTTATTTGCAGTAATTGCAAAAATGGCTGGCGGCTTTAAATCTGAAGATAATCAAAATCCACGTTCTTTTTTAGCCAATACTACCGGTCTGGCGGCGCGTGCCAATGCTGCCCAGCAAAACAGCTTTGAAAGTCTGCCGCTGTTTATTGCCGCCATTTTACTGGCCGAATATATGGTGATTCCGCAGTTTATTATTATGACCTTTGGCATTGCCTATCTGGTGTTTCGTCTGCTGTACGGGCTGTGTTATCTGGCCAACTGGGCGACGTTGCGCTCGATTATCTGGTTATTATCGTTACTTTGCCCGATCTGTTTATTGCTGCTGGTGATTAAACTGACCGCGTGATTGCACAGCAAAATATCTATTTTTATGTCATGAATGTATAATCGCGAAGTCATTAATAGCCGAAACCCGTTATAATTGACGCGGTTTAAAAAATTTAATTTGTGAAAGAGTGATGCCATGAGCTACAGCAATATCCCAGCGGGTAAAGATGCGCCAAATGATATCTATGTAATCATTGAAATTCCTGCCAATGCAGCGCCAATCAAATACGAAATTGATAAAGATTCTGATGCGTTATTTGTAGACCGTTTCATGGGTACTGCAATGTTCTACCCAGCAAACTACGGTTATGTACCAAATACTTTGTCTGAAGATGGTGACCCATTAGACGTATTGGTGGTAACACCACATCCGGTTGAACCAGGTTCAGTAATTCGTTGCCGCCCGGTCGGTAAATTGAACATGGAAGATGACGGTGGTATTGATGCGAAACTGATCGCGGTACCGCACGACAAATTGACTCCAATTTACAAAGACGTGAAAGAATATACCGATCTTCCACCGTTACTGATTCAACAGGTTGAACACTTCTTTGCCCACTATAAAGATTTAGAGCCAGGCAAATGGGTGAAATTGACCGGTTGGGAAGGCGCAGAGGTTGCCAAAGCTGAAGTATTAAAAGCGATTGAAGCTGCAAAATAATACGGCTTTTCCCCCCCCTCACTGATCTGTCTTGTTTAGTGAGGACGCCATAAAAAAAACCTGCACACTGTGCAGGTTTTTTTGATTTAGACCTTCGCTAGGAAATTAGAATAATTTCACTGGGATGTCTAGGAATAAACGCCATTCATTGGTGTCACCAATGTAGTTATTTTGGTAGTCATCACTTGCACGGTAATAAGAATGACGTACACGTAAGCTGGCATCTTTAGCAAAGCCAGATTGAACGGTGTATTTCACCTGGTTAAAGAATTCGCGCTCATGTTCATTATCACTGATCATGTTACCAACATTATCAGTAGCTTTAATATCCCAACCATAAACAAATGCACTGGTCCAGTTCAGGCCAGGAACACCGTATTGATCAAAGTTTAAAGAATATTGAAGCTGTACAGATTTCTCATCGTTACCAATAAAATCAGACAGGTAGGAGTTTGGCATATAAATGGTTTGACCACCATCTGCAATACCCGGACCCAGGTTATAGTCATAACCTGTATTACCTGTATTTTGCTGGTACGCCACCATGATGTTGTG
Source organism: Acinetobacter sp. YH12132 (assembly GCF_013418645.1). Taxonomy (NCBI): domain Bacteria; kingdom Pseudomonadati; phylum Pseudomonadota; class Gammaproteobacteria; order Moraxellales; family Moraxellaceae; genus Acinetobacter; species Acinetobacter sp. YH12132. Next base: position 43,813 of record NZ_VPBR01000011.1, on the reverse strand, counting down.
TGGACCAGTGTTATAAGCAGTTGAAATCGCCCAGATCGAGTTCTGGAATTTATCATCAGCCGAGCCAATATGAGAATACAGGCGACCATTTGCTTCACGATCCCAATCAGTGTGGTAACCGCTAAAATCAAAGGTCAGGCTGCTTTGGTTTGCCAATGGAAGCTTATAGTTAACATTGGCATAGTGACGCTCTAAACGGTCTTTATTGTCTACACCAAAATACGCTGTATTCAGCTGATCATTCACCTGATAACGTGCACCCCACACAATGGCACGATCTAAATCATTTTGATCGGTGGCAATCTGGTCAGAGAACTGGTTTTTGGTAAATTTACCGGCAGTTAATTCCAGGCCATCAATTTCACGGCTCGTGGCTAAAACACCAGTGAAATATTCTGGAACTAAACGCGCCGTGTTGCTGGCCAATACCGGCAGGTCTAGAACTTGGGTACCGTAACGTACTTCAGTATTGGAAATACGTGCTTTGACATTGACACCACCACGAGCCCACTGGTCATATGGTTCGCCATTGTTGTCACGTGGAATCATATTGTTGGCTGAGTTGTTATTGCTGCCCAGTTTAAATGACCAGTCACCTACTGCACCCACACCCACGCCTACAGTGCCTTGGGTATAACCAGATTCAAGTTGAACAATTGCGGTTTGTGCATAAGAGCTTTGATCTTTTACACCGTTAGTTTTGTCACGGTGAATAAAACCAGTACGGAATAATACCGAGCCTTCTGCATCTTCAACAAAACCTTTAGCTTCGCTTTGCTCGCTGGCAACAGCTGTAGAAATTAAAGCAGCTTGTACCAGGACTGCTAATGTTAATTTTTTCGCGTTTAGCATTGGGAGAGAGCCTCATCCAGAATGTTATGTTTCAATTTGTTTAAAAAGAACCCAGAAACCGGAAGAATTTTATAGGGAATTTGTAAAAAAGATACCGTTTTATCCATTTTTCTTTGAGAAAAATGCAAACGCTAGCGTATACAGTTTCAATCCTTGCTCTTGTAAAACACCCTTCCTGGGTCATATTGCAGAAAATTTGCTTCTCAAAACAGGAAGGCAATTTTCGCGCTTTAATGTACTGTGTTTATACTTTTTATTCAAAAAATAATTTGTGATTATGCGGTTTTAGACAGTGTGAAGATGTGGAAAATTTGGCACTTTACAGGGAGTAAAACGTACATACAAGATTTATCTCGCTGAATTTTTTATGCATTTCGTTGAAGCTATGATTAGAACTATCTCATGAATCAGTGCATTTTAGTGGAATGCAAGATTGCACTTTTTTTAAGCAGCAAAAAGCTTTTGAATGATTAAGCGACTCAAAATAGCGCATGATGTAAGCAAATATAAATGATCTGGTTTATCTCCCAACGCAGCGAAAGGATCAGCACATCAGTGGGATTGAAAAAGTATCATGCTGTTCTTAAGTTTTTATCTGATATTAAAAGTTTATATAAAATAATAGGTTGAAACTAGTTAAAAGAAAATTGAAATTATTCTTTTTGAACAGATGCCAGTGTTGGCATAGGGATTGCTATCTCCTGTGTGAGTGAAACAAATACACAAAAGCATTGAAATATGCAGCAGGGGATCAAACAATGAAATTTTCTATCAAAACACTTTCACTGGCGCTTGTTGCCGTAACTGCCAGCTTCAGCGTGGCTGCAGCAGAAGACTCTTCGGCATCTGCTTTATCATTTAGCGGTACTGCAGCGCTGACTTCAGATTACCGTTTTCGTGGTCTGACCCAAACCTTTAATGATCCTGCGGTACAAGCCGGTTTCGCACTGTCACATGCGTCTGGTGTATATGCCGGGGTGTGGGGCTCGAATGTCGATTTCGGCGGTACGGCCCATTTAGAGCTGGACCCATATATCGGTTATGCCACAACCTTAGATGGATTTGTGAGCAAGCCATTACTGGATGTGGGCTTATGGTACTACGCTTATCCAAGTGAAAGTGATTTAAACTGGTTAGAAGCCTATGCAAAACTTGGCTTTAATGATGTGCTGGTCAAAGATGCCAGCTTGCTCACCGCAGTGAACTACAGCAATGACTTTTTAGGCGCAGATTTAGATGCCTGGTATTTCAATGCTACCTATAGCGTGCCTTTTGGTGCGACCGGTTTTGGTGGAGTGGCGGCTTTAGGCTATACCGTGGCAGATGAAGAGATTTTTGGTGATGATGACAGCTATGTGGACTGGAAATTGGGCGTAACTTATGCCTTTGCCGGTGTTGAAGGCTTAACTGCAGAACTGGCTGCGGTGGGTTCAGATATTGACTATGGTCCAGGAACACCCGATGCGGTTGAGCGTGGCGTAGAAACAGGTGCAGTCGTGACATTGACAAAGGCATTCTAATTTAAGGCTTCATATTGAAAAAATAGCCCATTTGAAATGGGCTATTTTTTTAGCTTGTTTTTAATGATGCGTTTTATGGGCTGGACTGCGCCCGATAAGACAGCGCTTCCGATAAATGAGCAGTTTGAATCTCGCTACTTTCGGCCAAATCGGCAATACTGCGCGCCACTCTTAAGACCCGATGATAGGCGCGAGCCGACAGGTTTAAGCGCTGCTGGGCCAGATCCATCATGTTCTGTGCTGGTGTGGCTAAGGCAGCAAACTGTTCCAGCTGTTTTGGACTTAAGTTCATATTCAGCATACCTTGGCGTTGCATTTGCCGTTCATAGGCCTGAATCACCCGCTGGCGAACCGTATCTGAGTTTTCCACCGCAGTTTTATCATGTAACTCATGGGCCTGTAATGGTGGTACATCAATATGCAAATCAATCCGGTCCAGGAGTGGGCCAGAAATGCGGTTCTGGTAGCGTTTAATACTTTCTGCGGAACATTGGCAGCGAATATCCTGATTAAATGCATAGCCACACGGGCAGGGGTTCATCGCGGCAATCAGCTGGAAACTGGCCGGAAAGGTAATCTGCCGCGATGCCCGGGAAATTACAATTTCCTTGGATTCCAAGGGCTGCCGCAATACTTCCAGCACTTTACGGTCAAACTCCGGCAGTTCATCTAAAAACAGCACACCTAAATGGGCCAGGGTAATTTCGCCCGGTTTTGGATGTGAGCCACCACCGACCAGCGCAATCGCTGAAGCGGTATGATGCGGGGCGCGAAATGGCCGCTGTCCAAAGCGATGCGGGGTATTGGCAATTGAATAAATACTGGCAACTTCAAGATTTTCCTGCATATTCAGGGGCGGCAAAATACTGGCCAGACGTGAGGCCAAGAGAGTCTTGCCTGTACCGGGTGGACCTTTAAAGAGCAAGGAATGGCCACCGGCAGCGGCAATTTCCAGGGCACGCCGAGGTCGCAGCTGTCCTTTGACATCCGCCAGGTCAAAAGCATAGCGTTCCAAGCGGGTTTCTGAGCTTGCTGCAAAAGGTTGTAGGGGCGCAGCCTGCGCCAGATGCTCACAGACCTGTTTCAGATGACTGGCCGCAAACACCTGAAAGTCGGGCAATTGTGCGGCTTCCTGTGCATTGGGTTCCGGTAATACCAGTTGATGGCCGGCCGCCTGACAGGCAATGGCAATACTTAAAGTGCCGGTGACCGGGCGTAACTGGCCATCCAGCGCCAGTTCACCAATAAATTCCAGGTTTTCTGCGGCCTGTTCGGGCAATTGTCCGGAAGCAATCAGAATGCCTAAGGCAATCGGTAAATCCAGACGTGAGCCATCTTTGGGTAAATCGGCCGGGGCCAGATTAATGGTCAAACGTTTGGTGGGAAACTGAAAACCACTGTTAATAATGGCCGAGCGAACCCGGTCTTTACTTTCACGGACCGCGGCTTCGGCCAGACCGACAATGGTTAAGGAGGGCAGACCCTGACTTAAATGGACTTCAACTTCAATGGACGGGGCATTCAGTCCAAGCAGACCCCGCGTATAAATTTTGGCAAAAGACATTGTTGTTATGTTCCGTTTTGGTGCGTTATTTTTGGTCGTTATGCGTCTTTTGTTGCACTAAGAAGGTGCTTATTCTTTGTTCAAAATCTTTTGTTCGAGTGCTTCTACCTGCTGCAGCAGTTCATTTAAACGAAGATTGGCATTATTCAGTGCAGTGCGCTGACGGTCCAGCTCTTCTTTGGACACCAGATCCATTTTGCTGACGGCTTCGCTTAGCAGGGCACGCAGGTTATGTTCTAAGTCTTTTTTCGGTTGATCGACCTGTTCTAAGATGGCCTGTAATAAGGTTTCTATCATCATAAATTCCATTCCAGTGGACTGAAAAGCGCAGTGTAGCATTGCTCTGGCCCAGACTATAGTGTTTCAGATGAAATATGGTTTTATTCGATGCCGGAGATCGTAAATCTCTACAGAAAAATGTTTATTTTTTGAAGATTGGTGCATGAGAAAGGTATAAAATAAGATATAAATAAATCACATGCCGTAACTTCTAATTTCCCCCGACCTTAGGAGTTTTGGCATGAAATTTGAACATAAAACCTTACTGGTGAAATAAGCCGAAGGAAAACACACATGAAGCTCGTAACTGCAATTGTAAAACCCTTTAAATTAGATGACGTGCGTGAAGCACTGTCAGAAATTGGTGTTCAAGGGATCACTGTCACTGAAGTCAAAGGCTTCGGTCGTCAGAAAGGTCATACTGAACTGTATCGTGGCGCAGAATATGTTGTTGATTTTCTACCAAAAGTGAAAATCGAAATCGCCATTAGTGATGAGATGGTGGATTCAGTGATTGAATCAATCACCCGTGTAGCAAGCACCGGCAAAATCGGTGACGGTAAAATTTTTGTGACGAATCTGGAACAGGTCATCCGTATTCGTACAGGTGAAACAGGTGCAGATGCTGTTTAAGTAATTGGCACGAAGTTTGCTGAGTACCTAATAACTCACAAAAACTAGGTTGGGGGATACGAATGAAAAAAATGCTACTTGCGCTCGGCCTGTCCGGCGCGCTTTTGGGTGGTTCTGTTACTTGGGCTGAAGAAGCCGTAACAGCGCCAACTCCTTCAGAACAAATCACAGTAAATGATACTGTGGAACCTGCGCTTATTGAATCAAGCGATATCATCACTACAGAAACTGCTTTACCTGAAGTGGCAGCGGCTGAAGAAGAAGCCGTGTTAGACACTGGTGATACCGCTTGGATTCTGGTCTCAACAGCACTTGTCCTACTTATGACCATTCCGGGCTTGGCCCTGTTCTATGGCGGTATGGTGCGCAAGAAAAACGTCCTCAGCACCATGGCGCACAGTTTTGTTGCGGCCGCAGTGGTCAGTCTGGTCTGGGTAATTATTGGCTATACCTTGGCCTTTGGCGAAGGCAATGCCTTTATTGGCAGCTTGGACAAGTTCATGCTGGCCGGTATTACCACCGATGCCTTGAGTGGCACCATTCCTGAAATTCTGTTTGTGATCTTCCAGATGACCTTTGCGATTATTACCGTGGCCATTATTAGCGGTTCGATTGCAGAGAGGATGAAATTTGGGGCCTTTGTTGCGTTCATTGCCATCTGGGTGGTGGTGGTCTATGCACCTATTACCCACTGGGTCTGGGGTGGCGGCTGGTTAGGCAACGACGGCGCGCTGGATTTCGCTGGTGGTACCGTGGTACACATTAACTCTGGTGTAGCCGGTCTGGTGGCTGCCTATATGCTGGGCAAACGTATGGGCTTGGGCCGTGAATCTATGGCACCGCACAATCTGACCTTAACTGTAGTAGGTGCGAGCTTGCTGTGGGTGGGCTGGTTTGGTTTCAACGGTGGTTCTGCGCTGGGCGCCAATGGTTCAGCAGGTTATGCTTTAGTGGTGACTCAAGTTGCCGCAGCTGCAGCCGCACTGGCCTGGTTAGTGACTGAAAAAGTGGTCCGTGGTAAAGCCTCTGTATTAGGCGGTGCTTCAGGTGCTGTGGCCGGTCTGGTGGTCATTACCCCGGCAGCAGGTTTTGTCACCGTCGGTGGTGCCTTAGCCATGGGGCTGATTGGTGGCGTGGTCTGCTTCTGGGGGATTACTGCACTGAAACGTGCCCTGAAAGCCGATGACTCTTTAGATGCCTTTGGCCTGCATGGCGTGGGTGGTATTGTAGGTGCAATTTTAACCGCCTTCTTTGCCAGCGAATTCATTATGGGCGATGCGGCACCTGCCAGCCTGATGGGTCAGCTGTGGGTGCAAGTGGAAGGTGTGATTGCCACCATTGTGTACTCTGCAGTATTAACCTTCATCATCCTGAAAGTGATTGATCTGGTAATTGGTATCCGTGTTGAATCTGATGATGAACGCATGGGTCTGGATTTAAGCCAGCATGGTGAACGGGTTGAATAATCTTTCAGCAGCATAATCAATATATTGTGTAAAACAGCCCAAAAGGGCTGTTTTTTTTCTATATATTGCGTAAAACTCTACAAAATCCTGTTTTTTTGCTACACTCTCAAATCAACTGGATTTGTTCAATTAAACCACTATGCATTGTCCATTTTGCAACGCCGCAGACAGTAAAGTGATTGATTCACGGCTGGCAGCTGAAGGCTGTCAAATTCGCCGACGTCGTGAATGTATTAGCTGTGGTGAACGTTTTACCACCTTTGAAAGTTATGAAGTGGTGATGCCACGCGTCATTAAATCGGACGGTAAAAATGAGCCCTTTGATGAAGCCAAACTGCGCCGTTCATTGATGCATGCCTTGCAAAAACGTCCCGTGACTCAGGAACAGATTGAAACGGTACTCAGTGATATCCAGCTGCAAATCCGCCGTCTGGGCGAACGTGATGTTAAATCACGCACCATCGGGGAAATTGTCATGCAGTCTTTATTCTCGCTGGATCATGTGGCCTATGTGCGTTTTGCTTCGGTGTATCAGGACTTTCAGGATGTGGAAGCCTTCCGCCGTCAAATTGAACAAATGCAGCAACGTGAATACTAAGCTCAACGCGCAAGAGTGGTGACATGTCCGAGTTAACTCAAGACCAAATCTGGATGCAGTGTGCCATTGAACTGGCACGACTCGGACAGTACTCGACCAAACCGAATCCGAATGTGGGCTGTGTGCTGGTTAAAGACGGACAGCTGGTGGGTGAGGGCTATCATCCGCGTGCCGGACAGCCACATGCCGAAGTATTTGCCTTACGTGATGCCGGCGATGCCGCCCGCGGTGCAACCGCTTACGTGACTCTGGAACCTTGTGCGCATTATGGACGTACCCCGCCTTGTGCCAAAGGTCTGGTCGAAGCCGGTGTGGCCAGAGTGGTGGTGGCCTGTCCTGATCCGAATCCGCTGGTGGCTGGTAAAGGCGTGCAGATTCTGCGCGATGCCGGAATTCAGGTGGAGGTAGGCGTGCTGGAACAGCAGGCGCATCAGCTGAATCTGGGCTTTTTAAAAGCCATGGCCACGGGTCAGCCTTATGTCCGCTTAAAAGTGGCGTCAAGTCTGGATGGCCGTACTGCCATGGCCTCCGGTGAATCGAAATGGATTACCGGCAATCCGGCCCGTCTGGATGTGCAGCACTGGCGCGCAATTTCAGCAGTGGTGATTACCGGGATTGAAACCGTACTGGCCGATGACTGTCAGCTCAATGTCCGCCAGCTGGCGATACATCAGGACATCAGCAGCATTGCCCAGCCGAAACGGCTGGTGCTGGACCGTCAGGGACGCTTGCCCTTAACCGCCAAGCTGCTCGAGCAGCCGGACAGTGTGATGGTGATGGGTCCGTATCGGGCCGAGCTTGAGGCGCTGGGCGTGATCCAGCTCGAGGTTCAGCCTTTGGATCAACTACTTCGAACTTTGGTGCAGCAGTATCAGCTGTATGATGTGCTGATTGAAGCCGGTGCGACACTATCGACCGCCTTTTTACAGCAGCAACTGGTCGACGAAGTGATCAGTTATGTGGCTCCGACCCTGTTAGGCCGGTCTGCACGTGCCATGTTTCAGGCAGAATTTGAGCGTATGGCACAACAACTTCGATTTAAACTTTGCGACGTCACTCAATTCGGTGATGATGTGCGCTTAAGGTTAACCCCTTCTCAAGAGACGTTATGAATTCAGAGTCTACGGTTTATCACAAACGTCGTCACGCCGCACGTACGACAGATGAATATCTTTTCCATCAGCTGGTTCCTTATCTGGGGAATAAACGTCGTCTGTTACATCTGATTCTGGAAGCGCTGGAGCAGACCGGCACCCTGAACAAAGGCGGCCGCGCGCCGATCTTCGCCGACTTTTTCGCCGGTTCAGGCGTGGTTTCGCGCTTGGCCCGACAAAATGGCTATCGGGTAATTGCCAATGACTGGGAACCGTATAGCCATGCGCTGAATCATGCGATTTTGGCCTGTGTAGAAGCGCCGGCATTTAAAGAGCTGGGCGGTTATCAGAAAGCAATTGATTATTTAAACCGTTTGCCAGAAGTCAAAGGCTGGGTCACGCATAACCTGTGCCCACGCAATGATGAAATTTATGATCCGACCCGCGACCGTTTATTCTTTAAACGCCGTAACGGGATGCGTATTGATGCCATCCGCCAGCAGATTGCCACCTGGCAGGCGCAAGGCGCGATTGATGATGTCGAGATGAGCGCGCTGCTGGCGCCTTTGCTGTATTCGGCCAGTTTTGTCAGCAACACCTCCGGGGTCTTTAAAAGTTTCCATCATGGCTGGGGCGGTAAAACCCAGACTGCACTGGAACGGATTGAATCTTTACTGTGGTTAACTCCAAGCCGCTTCTGTGAAATTGGTGATCCGAAACGTCCGGCTGCCGAAATGTGGTGTGTTGATGCCCAGCATCTGGCCAACCAGATGAGCGGTTTTGAAGTGGATGTGGCGTATTTAGATCCGCCGTATAACCAGCATGCTTATAGCAGTAACTATCATGTGTTAAATGCCTTAACCTTGTGGGATCAGGTCGATTTACCAACGCCAGATACCAAAGGCTTTAAGAGCGGCATTGACCGTGCCTGGCGTAAAGAGCGTCCGAGTCCGTATAACTCGTCCAAGCACGCCAAAGAAGCGTATGAGAAGCTGTTAGAGACCATTAATGCACGGTATATCCTGACCAGTTACTCCACCGATGGCAATATCAGTGCAGTGGATTTGTTGCAGGCCAATTTAAAACGTGGCCGGGTCAGCCTGTTAACCCAGGATGTACCACGTTACCGGGTCAGCAAGCAGCGTCAGTCTGAACGCGCACGGGTACTGGAGTTTATTGTGATTACCGATACCCACGCCAAATCTGGCCCGCCAATCCGGCAGTTGCTGGGGCAGTTGCATCACTTTGCCGAGCTGGGCGGGGTCGATACCAGCGGTGTTAGCACCCAACTGGCCTTGTGGTAAGCACTAGAGACAATAAGAGAAAAGACTATGTTTACAGGAATTATTGAAAGCGTGGGCAAAGTGGACAGCCTGCAAAGTGTCGGTGGTGATGTCCGCCTGCGTATTCAAACCGATCTGGATATGTCCGATGTGCATCTGGGGGATTCGATTGCCACCAACGGCATCTGCCTGACCGTGATTGAGTGGGGCGATAACTGGTACGCGGCCGATGTGTCACGGGAAAGTTTAAACCGGACTACCTTAGGTAACTGGAAAGTTGGCCAGCCGGTGAATGTGGAAAAAGCCATGTTACCGACCACCCGTTTTGGCGGGCATATTGTTAGTGGCCATGTCGATGCGGTCGGTGAAATTACCTTGGTGCGTGAAGATGCGCGTTCTTTATATTTTGAAGTGACTGCACCGGCTGAAATTGCCAAATATCTGGCCGAAAAAGGTTCGGTGACTGTAGATGGCATCAGCCTGACCATTAACCATTTACGTGGCAGTGTAATCAGCCTGAACCTGATTCCGCATACCGCAGAGCGTACCAATATTGGTACCTGGAAAACTGGCAGCAAAGTCAATCTGGAAGTGGATGTTTTGGCGCGTTATATCGAGCGTTTACTGCTCGGTGAAAAAGCCGCAGAAACCACGGCACAGTCAAAAATCAGCATGGACTTTCTGGCCGAAAATGGCTTCTTAAAATAAGTCCTGACGCTGCTGTACAGAACAGTCTGATTGAAAAAATTAGACTGTTTTTTTATTTTTAGCGATAATTCAGGCTGCGCGAAACAGAGTAACTTACGTTGGTTAAGTGTAGATGATTGATTTTTTGCTAAATTTTGAACAGTGGCTGCCTGTGTTGCTCAACAACTATGGGGTCTGGATTTATGCAATTTTATTTTTAATTATCTTTGCGGAAACCGGTTCGGTATTTATGTTTTTTCTGCCGGGAGACAGTCTGCTGATTGCCATTGGCGCCTTATGTTCAACCACCGACGTGGTGCATTTGCACTATATGGCGATTTTGCTGTGCCTGGCCTCCATTCTTGGCTATAGCGTGAATTACTATACCGGCAAGGTCTTGGGGCTGAAGTTTTTTAATGACCATTCGCGCTATTTCAAACCGGAATATATCGTCAAAACCAACCGCTATTTTATGAAGCATGGCGGTAAAACTATTCTTATTGCCCGATTTATTCCTTTTGTCCGTTCTTTCGCGCCGTTTGCCGCCGGTTCCGGACATATGCCCATCGCCAGCTTTACGGCCTATAACATTGCCGGTGGCATTATCTGGATTGTGTCTTTATTGGCCATCGGTTACGGTCTGGGCAATATCCTGTCGTGGCTGGGTCATATTTTTTAATATAAACAGTGCTGAAAAACCGCACGTACAAAAAAGCCCACGCGGGGTGGACTTTTATCTTGCGGGGAGAAATTCGCTGACCTTAGTGCTTGATCACTGTGACGGAAGTGCCGCCTAAACGTGGACTGGCTTCTGCAACCGGTGCCAAAGAAAATGTACCCTTTTCAGCTTCTTTGGTCAGGTAAATATAAAGCGACTGGAAATCTGCACGGCTGATTAATAAATCCTGAGCAGTAATATGCCATTGTTCACCACTATGCAGATGGTCAATTTTGCTCGATATTTGTGTCAAGATACCCATTTTAAACCCTAATTATAAAAATAATTTTTACTTTAAAAGGCAGCAGTACTGCTGTTTAAAGTATGACTATCTTGTGACAAAAATATTTCACTTTCATGACATGCGGGCGAGAAATTCTGCCTCACACCCGATTGATCTTTCAGATGGGCCGGTTTAAATCTGCATTTACTGACACCGTACCGGGTTTTTCACGCCAGAAGGCCGACATTTAGGCCTCTTTGGAAAATTGGGAATGTTTTAAAATATATTCAATTTCTTCCTGGGCAGCGGCTTGTAGCTGGCTGCGGAACTGTTGTACTGCTTCTTCAATCCGGGTTTCGGCTTCCAGTTCCAGACGTACCCGGACACTGTCGAGTTCCGACAGAATCTGTTCATCGGCAATACGCACGCCTTTGGCAAAATTGAAACTACCATTTTCCGGATTTTTTTGATAACGCGCAGTGTAGTCCAGAATCTCCTGATCCAGCTGGGTGCGTAAACTGGCCAGGGTTTCGGTCTGCGCGGCAAACTGTTGCAGTTCATCCTGATACAGAGCCTGCGCATACGCGGCCTGATCGGCGCGTTGTTGGGCCAGACGTTGCTCCAGCATCTGCTGGCGGCGAATACGCGCTTCTTCAATTAACTGGATTTTCAGTTCGGCATAGGCCTGATCAATTTTCTGAAAGGACTGTTGCTGTTGCTGCTGATCGTACTCTACCCAGCGTTTGAGGTCGCTGTCCGGTTGCAGTACCTCACTAATCCGATGCAGGTCATCAATAAAGGTCTGACGCACAGCTTCAGGCGCAGTTAACCAGCGCTGTTTAAAATCTGGACCAACATTTAATGCCACGCTGCATCTCCTTTGGGGTGGTTCTATAATTTGTGGGTTTGCGGCTCAATACCTAAACGACGATATTGTTTATATTTTTCCCGGCCAAGCTGTTTGGCGGTTTCATGATTTTCAATGATTTCGATAATGTGACTAAATTTGGCGAACTGTTCAAGAGCCTGTTCGTTAAAATTAAACACAATCCAATCATTTTCAGTTGGCAACTGCGCTGAAATACAGACCTGTGCCGTAGGCTCATCAATACCATGCGGAATAAAACTGCCGGCATCAAAGCTCCACAGCCGTTCATCCAGCGCCCGTTGCAATGCCGGGTCTGCGCTATACAGCCAGATGCGCTGTGGTTCACGCAGGATTTTCCGGCATAAACGGCAAGTGCTGTCCACTTGCCGTTCAGGACTTTTTTCAAACAGATAAAAGCTGACTTTAGCCATGCTGCTCTGCACGGTTGGCCAGGAATTGCATCAGTAGCGGTACCGGACGGCCTGTGGCACCTTTATGGGTTCCTGAATTCCAGGCAGTGCCGGCAATATCCAGATGCGCCCAGCGATAGTCACGAGTAAAGCGTTGCAGGAAGCAGGCTGCAGTCACAGAACCGGCTTTTGGACCACCAATATTGCCAATATCGGCAAAAGGTGAATCTAATTGTTCCTGATAGTCATCAATCACCGGCATACGCCATACGCGGTCAAAACTCTGCTGGCCGGCCTGGGTCAGTTCCTGTGCCAGTTCATCATCTGGTGTGAACAGACCGGTTAACACCGAACCGAGCGCAATCACACAGGCACCGGTTAAGGTCGCCACGTCAATGACCAGTGCCGGGTTAAAACGCTGGATATAGGTCAGGGCATCACACAGCACCAGACGGCCTTCGGCATCGGTGTTCAGGATTTCGACAGTCTGACCGCTCATGGTGGTGACAATATCGCCCGGACGGGTGGCTTTGCCCGATGGCATATTTTCCGCTGCGGCAATGGCTGCCACCACATGAATCGGCAAGCGTGATTCACACAGCGCACGTACGGTCCCCAAGACTGAGGCTGCACCGCACATATCGAATTTCATTTCGTCCATGCCAGCACCCGGTTTCAGGGAAATACCGCCGGTATCAAAGGTAATACCCTTACCGACCAGTACAATAGGTGCCTGCTCAAGATTGGCCTTGTATTCCAGGGTAATCATGCGGCCCGGACGCTCGGAACCCTTGCTGACCGCAAGGAACGCACCCATGCCCAGGTCAGCCATATGCTGTTCATTCAGCACGGTTACTTTGAGTAAATCCGGGAATTCTTCTGCCAGTGCCAGTGCCTGATCAGCCAGATATTCCGGGAAGCAGATGTTCCCCGGACGGTTGCCTAAATTGCGGGCAAAATTCTGACCAGTATGTACCGCTTCAATAAATTTCAGCTGATGGGCAGTTAACGGGCTTTGTGTGGCAATCAATTGAATCTGCTCTAATACAAATTCATTCTTTTTGGTTTTAAATTCATCAAAACCGTAGGCGGCCTGGGTCAGGCTCAAGGCAAAAATATAATGCAGTTCTTGTGGCAGGACTGATAGATCTACCGCAATACTGCTAAATTTCTTCTGTGCAGTTTTTACAATGGTTTGCGCCAGTTTGGCCAGTTTAGCCGGCTGTAATTCGCTGCTTGAACCAAGGCCAATCAGCTGGCTGAATGCCGGCAAGTTGTCCTGTGCTGTCAGGCTTAAGCTTTCATTAAAGCCGGATTTAAATTGTACGGCCTGGGTGATGCTATCTAAATTTTTGATTTTATAGTGATCTGCGGTTGTACGAAGGGTATTGGCATCGACCAGAATAAATAAAGCAGCTGCGGTGACATTGTCTTGGTATGTCGGATGAATCGTCAGTTTCATATGCGTTATATAGGCCTTTTAAAATTTTAAAACCATTAAACCATTGAAACATTTTCATGAATAGAGTTTCAATGTGAAACAACAGTATAGGTTTTATATTTTCAACATTCGGGTAAACTATCGCTAGTTTTATTCCCTCGTTTTCTGGAAGCATTAATTTGATTATTCGGCGTTATCTGGTCAAGCAAGTTGTGTCGACATCCTTGGTTGTGATTGCCTTATTGACCTTGATCATGATGGGTGGCCGGCTGATCAAGTATTTTGGCGTTGCCGCGCAGGGGCGTCTGGATGCGGGGATTCTGTTTAGCATTATTGGCTACCGTCTGCCGGAATTTTTAACCCTGATTTTGCCACTGGGCTTTTTTATTGGCCTGATGCTGGTGTTTGGCCGGCTTTATGTCGATCATGAAATGGCAGTGTTAAATGGCAGCGGTGTCAGTCGTAACCAACTGGCACGTTTATTAGTCCCGATGACGGTGGTATTTCTGGCGGTGCAGGCCATGCTGATGGTTTGGGCAGCACCGTGGGGGATTCGCCAGTTTGAAGAATTGACCACCAATCAGGCGGTCCGTACCGGTTTCGATCTGGTGCGGCCAAAAGAGTTTATTTCTTCGGGGCCCTATACCATTTATGCCGGCGACCTGTCAGAAGACCGGCGTAATCTGAAAGATATTTTCTTCTACCAGCGTGCTGACCGTCCGGGCAAACCGGATATCATGATTCTGGCCAAAGAGGCGACCCGGATTGAACTGTCCAATGATCCGGCCAATGTGGTCGATCTGGTCGAAGGGCGCCGTTATGAAATTTATCCGGATCGTCCGCAGTATTCTCAGGCTGAATTTGCCAGCTATCGTTTGCGTCTGGAAAGTGATCAGGAAGCCAAATTCCAGAGCACCGAAGTGGAAGCCCTGCCAATCGGGCAATTGTGGGATAACCGTCAGGACCCGGTGGTGGCCAGTGAGCTGGGCTGGCGCATCTTCGTACCGTTTTCAATTCTGGTGGCGCTGCTGCTGGCGGTGGCTTTATCAGAAGTCAGTCCGCGTCAGGGACGTTATTTAAAACTGTTTCCGGCCCTGCTGATTTTTGCCAGCCTGATTGTGGCGCTAATGGCGGTCAAAACCCGGATCAGTAAAGAAGAAATGGGTATCTGGGCCTATCCGCTGGTGCTGATGGTCTATGCCATTGCGGCGGCGCTGTTCTCGCGTAAACAGAAACTGGCACCCAAAATCAAGAAACAGATTCAGCGAGTGAGGTCTTAATATGTTCGCACGTCGTATAGTGGCCAAGCATGTGACCAAAACGACCGCACTGGCGATGTTGGGGGCAACCGCGGTGTTGTCCGGCTTACAGGTATTATTTACCTATCTGGGTGAACTCGGTTCCCTAAAAGAAGGCTATGGCGCGCTGGATGCCTTATGGCATGTGCTCTGGGGTGCGCCCGGTTATCTGTATGAAATTCTCCCGATTGCCGCATTAATTGGCGCGGTGCTGGGTCTGGGTACACTGGCCTCAAACAGTGAGTTGATTGTGATGCGTGCCGCCGGTATCAGCCTGTGGCGGATTGTCGGCTGGGTGGTGCGTTCGGCACTCATTCTGGTGGTGCTGTCTTTTGCCTTAAGTGAATGGGTGATTCCCTATACCAATGAGCGCGCAGAAAGCGTCAAGAAACATCGTAGCGTGGCTGAACTCGGTGAAGTCAAAGGCTACTGGACCCGTGAAGGGCAGCGCTTTATTTATATTGACTATGCCAACTCGCAGGGCACACTGAAGAATATTCAGGTCATCGACTTCGATGATAACTTCCGCTTACGCGGTACCTTAAATGCCGAGCAGGGCCAGTTTGTCGAAGATGGCGCCTGGTCACTGCAAAACAGCCGCCAAATGGACATTCTGCCAGAGGGCAATGCTATTGCTGATCAGCAGGCCACGCAGCCTTTATCGCTGGCCTTGCAACCAAAATATGTACACATGGTCACCATCGACCCGGAAGATTTATCACCCAGTCAGCTGGTCAGTTTCATGAGCTATATGCATGAGTACAGTCAGGTGCCGAAAAGCTATCAGCTGGCTTTCTGGCAAAAAGTTGGTTCTCCATTTGCCCTGATTGCGCTGGTGCTGATTGCCTGTTCCTTTATTTTTGGACCGCTGCGCCAGCAGTCGATGGGTTTCCGTCTGGTGATTGCCTTGTTTGTCGGCCTGGGCTTCTTCTATTTACAGGATTTCCTCGGTTATGCCAGCCTGATTTATGCGCCATCTCCGGCCTGGTTTGTGTTTATCCCGATTATTCTGATGTTTGTGGTGGGTGGTTATCTGCTGCAACGCGCCCGATAAGCCGGCAATTGAACAAAACGATAGTGTGGCACGGTTGAAACCATCAGCCGTGCATGGTGTCCGAACTGAAAATTCGGTAAGATATGCGATTAATTTGTAGACTAAAAGAGTGTGAACTATGACGGATGCAACTGCAGGCAAAATCCCTCACGTACTGGTCATTATGGATGGTATTGGGCATCGTGAAGCTGTTGAGGACAATGCGTTCCTGGCGGCACAACGTCCAAATTTGACCGCTATGCAGGAAAAGCATCCGCATGGGTTGATTTCAGGTTCAGGTGAAGATGTGGGCCTGCCAGATGGTCAGATGGGTAACTCCGAAGTGGGCCATATGAACCTGGGTGCCGGCCGTGTGCTATATCAGGACTTTACCCGCATTACCAAAGATATCCGTACCGGTGCTTTCTTTGAACATGAAGTGCTGGTCGATGCAGTCGAGAAAGCCAAAGCTGCGGGCGGTGCCGTGCACTTAATGGGCCTGCTGTCGGAAGGTGGCGTGCACTCACATGAAGACCATATTGTGGCAATGGCGGAGCTGGCGCTGAAACGTGGTGCAACTGTTTATTTACACGCATTTCTGGATGGCCGTGATACTCCGCCAAAAAGTGCGCAGCCCTCTTTGCAAAAACTGGATGCCCTGTTTGCCCAATATCCAGGCCAAGGCCGGATTGCCAGCATGATCGGCCGTTATTTTGCCATGGACCGCGACAATCGTTGGGATCGTGTAGAACAGGCTTATCGTCTGTTAACAGAAGGTGAAGCAGTCCGTACTGCAGCAACCGCCGTAGCTGGTCTGGACGCAGCTTATGCAGCCGATGAAAGCGATGAATTTGTTAAAGCTACCCGTATTGGTGAGGTTGCGGCAATTCAGGATGGCGACAGCGTGGTGTTCATGAACTTCCGTGCAGACCGTGCCCGTGAACTGACCAAAGCCTTTGTGGAAACCGACTTTGCCGGTTTTGAGCGTAAAGTGGTGCCGCAGCTGGCCAAGTTTGTGATGCTGACCCGTTATCAGGCCACCATTGATGCACCTGTGGCTTATATGCCAGAAGCACTGAAAAACTCGCTCGGTGAATATCTGTCAGACCTGGGTAAAACCCAGCTGCGTATTGCCGAAACCGAAAAATATGCACACGTGACCTTCTTCTTTAGTGGCGGCCGTGAAGATGAATATCCGGGCGAAAAGCGCATTCTGATTCCATCACCAAATGTAGCGACTTATGATCTCAAGCCAGAAATGAGCGCGTATGAAGTAACGGATGAGCTGGTCGCAGCGATCAATTCAGGTGAATATGACTTGTTGGTGGTCAACTATGCCAATGGCGATATGGTGGGTCATACCGGTGTATTTGATGCAGCGGTGAAAGCGGTAGAAGCAGTGGATACCTGTCTGGGCCGTGTGTATGAAGCTGTAATGGCCAAGCAGGGTCATATGCTGATTACTGCTGATCATGGTAATGTCGAGCAGATGCAGGACTATGACAGTGGTCAGGTTCATACCCAGCATACCACCGAGCTGGTGCCGTTTATTTATGCTGGCCCGACCCAGGCGGTGATTGCAGAAGGTGGTGTTCTGGCCGATGTAGCACCGACTTTATTAAGTCTGATGCAACTGCCAATTCCTGCAGAAATGCAAGGGCGTAATTTAATTACCCTGACTCCATAAACTGCCA
This sequence comes from Acinetobacter sp. YH12132, assembly GCF_013418645.1. Lineage (NCBI taxonomy): Bacteria > Pseudomonadati > Pseudomonadota > Gammaproteobacteria > Moraxellales > Moraxellaceae > Acinetobacter > Acinetobacter sp. YH12132. The sequence goes on along the minus strand of NZ_VPBR01000011.1, from coordinate 26,152 downwards.
ACAGATAGGTGAAAGGATGGTTCCACACTGGAAACGCATGCTTGTTGCAACAACATTGATGATGTGTGTGAACCTGCCTGTCTGGGCGGCAGAAGATCAAGATCCGCTGGCACTAGAAGAAACCACTGAGCAGGACTATGTGGAAGTGCCGGTCGAATCGATCCAGCAGTTTGTCAAAATTTATGGGCTGGTCAAAGCCAATTATGTCACGGAAAAAAGTGACGAAGCTTTGTTTGCTCAAGCCATTCAAGGTCTGGTTTCCGGACTGGACCAGTATTCGCGTTATCTGAATGCCGAAGATTACCGTGCCTTGGTGCAATATACCGAAGGCGATCTGGCCTCGGTCGATTTTAATTTACGTTACGATGCCCAGCAGCATCAATGGCAGATTCATAATTTAAGACCCGATGCCGACTCGGCCAAACAAGGCCTGCGTAATGGTATTTCGGTTTTTAAAATCGACAATCAGGAACTGCAAAAGCTCAATCAGGATCAGGTCAATGCCTTGTTGATGGGCGCGGTTGGCTCTAATATCACCTTGCAACTGACCGCAAGCGCGCAGCCGATTCGTCTGGTACGCAACAGAAAAGTCGAAACCGATATTCAGGCGCAGATGCTGAGTAATCAGGTGTTACTGATTAAAGTCAAAGTCTTCCAGCAAGATACTGCCAATGAAATCAAGGAACTGATCGAACAGTACAGCACACCACGGCTAAAGGCGGTACTGTTTGACCTACGCAATAATCCGGGTGGTTTACTGTCCTCGGCGGTTGAATCAGCCGATCTGTTCTTGAATCAGGGCGTAATTGTTTCTACCAAAAGCCGCGCTGAAGGCGACCAGCAATTTCAGGCTTTACCGAGTTTTGAATTTCAGAACCTGAAAGTCGGTGTGCTGATTAACCAGCGTTCGGCCTCGGCTGCAGAAGTGTTTACTGCCGCCTTAAAAGATCATGGCCGTGCCTGGGTGATTGGTGAAAAAAGTTATGGCAAAGGGGTGGTACAGAAGCTGTTTCCGCTGTCAGATGGCACCGCCTTACAAATGACGGTTTCTCACTATTACACCCCGCAAGGCAAAATGATTGAAGGGGTCGGGATTGAACCGAACCAGCGCTATGCACTGCAACAGGATATGAAAGAAGACAATTATCTGGACCATGTTGCAGAGCTGCTGTTAAGTCATAAATAGGCGCAGGGTTCGCACCTTATTCATCGGTATCCAGTCCGAATTTCTTTAGTCGATAACGCAGGGAACGAAACGACATCCCCAGTTTTTTCGCAGCCAGGGTCCGGTTCCAATGGGTCAGATTCAGTGCATTCAGCAAAATCTCTTTTTCGATTTTCTCCAGAAACAGCTCCAGTCCTTCTTCCGGCAGTTTACGCGGAGCAGCGGGCAGGGCATCAGCTGTAACCGGTGTTGCCGGGTCAGCTTCTGGCTCGGCCAGCGGTGCCATTTTGCGTAAGGGTGCGGTCTGCAGATGTGGCAGATCAATCACATCATCATCACTCAAGGTCATGGCGCGTTCAATGATATTGCGTAGCTCACGCACATTACCCGGATAATACTGTTCCAGCAAAAACTGCTGGGCACGTTCTGACAGGGTTTTGCTGTGTATATCCCATTCCTGGGCAATTTTCTGAATAAAATGCTGGGCCAGCAATAAAATATCCTGACCACGCTCACGTAGCGGTGGCAACACAATATCCATCACATGAATCCGGAAGAACAGATCCTGACGGAACCGGCCTTGCTGGACTAACGCTTCCAGGTCCTGATGGCTGGCACTAATAATCCGGAAATCAACATCAATTTCCGTATCGGAACCGACCGGACGAATCCGTTTTTCCTGCACCGCGCGCAGCAGTTTTACCTGCATATTGAGCGGCAGTTCGGCAATTTCATCCAGGAACAGGCTACCGCCGTGTGCCGATTGAATCAGACCCTGTTTGTCCTGCGCTGCACCGGTAAAGCTGCCTTTTTTATGGCCGAAGAATTCGCTTTCCATCAAATCGCCCGGAATCGCGCCACAGTTAATGGCAATAAAAGGCCCGTCACTGCGGTTGCTGAGGCGATGCACCAGATTGGCCACCACTTCTTTCCCGGTGCCTGATTCACCGCTAATAAACACCGGTGCCTGCGAGCGGGCAATTTTTTTCAGGGTGGTGCGTAGTTGCTGAATTGGCAGAGATTGCCCGATCAGCATCCGCTGTTCCAGCTGGTCCGCTTCCTGGCTATGTGCTTTAAACAGCGGCTGATTCAGTGCTTTTTCCAGCAATTGTTCGAGGTGTTTCTGGTTAATCGGTTTGCTGACAAAATCAAAGGCTCCGGCTTTGAGCGCGGCAATGGCAATTTCCATATTGCCATAGGCCGTCAGCACCGCAACCGGCAGCTGCGGAAAATGCTGGGCAATCAGCTCGACCAGTTGCAGGCCATTTCCATCAGGCAAATTCAGATCGGTGATGCAAGCATCATAGTGATGACTGGACAGCAACTGCCGTGCCTGCTCCAGCCGGTGTGCCACGTGTGTTTGAATCCCCATGCGCGCCAATGTCATTTGCATGAGCGTGCATAAATCTTCCTCGTCATCGACGAAGAGAACGAGTGGTTGTTCCACTAAACTTCCCCAAAAAACTATTTATTTACGTCAACAGGTGAGCATTCAATCCTGAAACATGCTCCTTGTTTTTGTTCTACATAGCGCAACTTGGCCCGATTGGCCTCGCAGAAACTATGTGATAAGTATAATCCTAAACCAGTTCCACTAATTTCGGTACTAAAAAATGGTTGAAACAGGTAGCGAATATCATGTGAAGCCACGCCGCTGCCATAATCTTTGACATCCATATAGACCGTGTCCTGCTGGCGATAAAGTTGCAGTTCAATCGGATGATCCGGCGCATTGTGGCGCTGGGCATTACGGATCAGGTTAATCAGCACCTGACGCAGCTGGGATTCATCAAACAGAATCTGCAGAGGTTCGGGCTGGCTGACCTGAATCTGGCTGGCCAGATCGGCCAGATCATCCTGGATCAGCTGCGGAATAAAACGCGCCAGATCAATCTGCACCGGTGTGGTTTCCTTATTTTTCACCATGCTCAGGGTGTCATCAATGATCTTGTCAATGCGCTGCGACTGCTTGTCAATCATCTGGCTCAGCATCTGCTGCTGATCGGTATCGCTGCCAGCCAGCAGGCGATTGGCCTGGACAATGGCCGCCAGCGGATTACGGATTTCATGGGCAATACTGGCCGAAAGCTGGCCCAGTGCTGCCAGTTTCAGTTGCTGCACACGCTGGTTGATTTGCCGTGCATCCTGCAGCACCAGCAAGGTTAAGGTCTGCTGCGGCACCACCAGCTTTTGTACCTGAATCTGGATCAGGAAATGACTGAGCTGCGATTCAAACTGGAATTTTTCGCCGTTAGAGAGCTGGTCAAACTGCAATAATTGAAATAGGTCGGGCTGTACTTTATACAGCGGATATTTGTCAAAAGCATACAGTGGATTGATGCCGAGCAAATGGCAGGCGGCCGGATTACTGACCATAATATGGCAGTTTTCATCCAGCACCAGATAACCCATATCGGTCTGTTCCAGAATATAGCGGTTAATATTCTTCAGCCGGTTCAGTTCCAGTGACTGGGAAAAGTTCAGGTGTTCCAGAATCTGGAAACGGCGGACGGCAATCTGGCCAAAACGGTAAATAATAAAAAACAGGAACGAGAGCAGGGCACTTTGCCCGATGCGATCCAGAGAGGAAAAATCCAGTAATGTGCCAACAAAATGCTGATAGGTGACACAAATCATTGCCACCAGGGTAATGAACAGCGCCTTGCTTTTTTCCAGCAATAACGTCGCGGCGAAAATCGCAATCACAAACAGCAGGCTTAAATGCAGGCTCGGTCCATCCAGCGCAAAGGTCAGGCTGCTGAGCACCAGTACATCAACACTGAAAATCAGCGTGAGTTGTAGCGGAATCCTGTGCCGGACATAGCGAAAATACAGCAGCTGGGCACAGCTAAAAATAAAATACAGCACCAGACTGGCGGCGTACAGCCGTGGATGCTGATAATCATGATTGAGAGTTTGAGTGGTGAGTAAATAAATCAGCAGCAAACAGAAGGCAATTATCAGCCGATACGCCCCGTACCATAGCCCGAGATGGTACTGGTTCAGTTCAGCTTGCGTACGGCGGATATCCATGAGGCTTAAACCGCTTAAGGTTTAATTAATCCGTAGCGAATGGCCAGATGGGTCAGTTTGACATCACTGTCGATATTCAGTTTTTCAAAAATACGGTAGCGATAGGTGTTTACGGTTTTCACGCTGACGAACAGCTTGTCAGCAATTTCCTGCGCGCTAATACAGTTCACCACCATCATTGCCACCTGCATTTCACGTTCCGACAGGCTGTCGAACGGTGATTGCTGGGTGTCTGACAGGTAGGAACTGGCCAGTTGCTCGGCAATATCGGCACTAAAATATTTACCGCCCTGCATGACTTTTTTAATGGCACGCACCATTTCCGAGACAGGTGCACCTTTGGTGATATAGCCTTTGGCACCGGCTTTGAGTAATAAAGAAGGATAGGGTTCTTCGGCCAGACCACTGACCGCCAATACCTTGGTTTCCGGGGCAGTCTGTAATAAACGGCGCGTGGTTTCCACCCCGCCAATGCCCGGCATGTTCACGTCAAGCAGGACCACATTGGGATGATGCTGGCGCACCAGATTAATGGCTTCTTCCCCAGATTCAGCTTGTCCAATGACCTGAACATCGGTGTGGTCTTCGAGCATACGGCAGATGCCGGTACGAACCAATTCATGATCATCTACCACTAAAACTGTGATCACCTAGACTCTCCCTCTCACTAAAATCATCTTTTTTGTTACATATAGCAAAATTAGCTTGCAATCAACTGACAAAATTGGCCATCCTATTCTTAACCTAAAGTGAAAAATTCTGCACAATGTCGGAGGCTAAAATTGGTTCCGTGCTGTGTTGTAAATGTAAGGCATATTTGAGGTAATACGCAAATGTATCTTACCTCCCTGAGTTGAGTAAGCAATAGTGAAAAATTCTAAGAAGTTATTAATGCATGTGCTGGGAGCATCGGTTCTGCTCGGCATGAGTTCAGTCAGTACTGCTGAAATCGTCATGAACCCTTCCTCGGGGAGTAACGCCCAGGCAACGCTAAGCTGGTCATCTGAAGAAGCCAACCAGCTGCTGAATGGCGATGTGATGACCACCGCCACGACTTCTGTGACCGAGCAGGTGGTCGAACCGTCACCACAAGGCTCAACCAAAATTACCACCACGGTACGCAGTTCCAGCACACCGGCGCCCGCCAGCACGGTCAGTAGAACCAGCCCGATTTTGGATACTGCATCCTATAGCAACCAGCCCACTGTGAACGCACGTGCCGCACTGGTGATGGATGCCAATACCGGTGAAGTGCTGTACAGTAAAAATACCAATACCGCGTTGCCGATTGCTTCAATTACCAAAGTGATGACTGCGGTAGTGACGGCGGATGCGCGTTTAAATATGTCTGAGCAAATTACCTTGCAGCAGATTGATTTTGCCGGTGCAGCAGGCAAGAACTCGAGTTCGACCCTGCGTGTGGGCGACAAGATGAACCGTGCTGAAGCCTTATTATTTGCCTTAATGAAATCAGAAAACCCGGCCGCAGCAGCGCTGGCGCGTACCTATCCGGGTGGACGCAGTGCATTCGTGGCTGCCATGAACAACAAAGCGCGTGAGCTGGGCATGCATTCGACCCGCTTTACCGAATCGACCGGTTTGGACCCACGCAATGTATCATCGGCGCGTGATTTAGGTATTCTGGTCAGTACCGCGTCACAATATGGCCTGATTCGCCAGTTTTCGACCACGCCAAGCTATGACTTTAACCTGGGTTATCGGGTGCTGAAATCGAACAATACCAATTCGCTGGTGCGTAATGGTGGCTGGAATATTAACCTGTCTAAAACCGGCTTTATTAATGAAGCAGGGCGTTGTCTGGTGATGCACACCACTTTAAATTCACGTCCGGCGGTGGTGATTATTTTAGGGGCCAGCAATACCCAGGCGCGTAATAACGATGCCACCCGTTTAATGTCCTGGACCAGCCAGTTACCAAAACGGATTTAAGCTGAACTGTTCTGTGCGAAATCGTGCAGAACTTAAAACCTCAGCCATAAAAAAATCCCTGCATGAGCAGGGATTTTTGTTTCAAACCGGAATTATTGATCCATGTTTGAAAGGATAGAATCACGAACCTGATCCATGGTGGCATCAATCGACAGCATCACCGCATCCTGGCACTGTTTCATTGCTGTGTCTGGATCTTTCAGACCGTTACCAGTAACAGTACATACAATCACCGAACCTTCTGAAATTTTACCGGCTTTAATGTCACGCATCGCGCCGCCAATGGAGGCTGCAGATGCAGGCTCAACAAACACGCCTTCGTACATGGACAGCATGCGCTGAGCTTCCAGAATTTCTGCATCGGTCAGTTCATCGAACCAGCCTTGTGAATCACGAACTACAGCTTTGGCATGGTTCCAGCTTTGCGGGTTACCAATACGGATTGCAGTGGCTACAGTTTCCGGGTTTTCAACTGGCGCACCACGTAAGAATGGCGCAGCGCCAGAGGCTTGATAACCGACCATAACTGGTAAACCTTCCGGTTTTGGACCAGTAAAGGCATCCGTTGCCGCATCATACACCACTTGTTCAAACTGGTCTGCAGGCTGGTTAGCCACAGCTTCGGTATAACCCATCCAGTGTGCAGTGATGTTGCCCGCGTTACCAACTGGCAGGCAGTGGTAGTCTGGTGCACGGCCGAGTTCATCCACGATTTCGTAGGCAATGGTCTTTTGACCTTGCAGACGGTACGGGTTGATCGAGTTTACGATGGTTACCGGAGCCTGATCGGCCACTTCTTTCACCAGACGCATACCATCGTCAAAGTTACCGCGAATCTGCATGGTGATGGCACCGTACATCATGGCCTGTGCCATTTTACCCATAGCAATTTTGCCTTCAGGAATCAGCACAAACGCTTTGATACCAGCACGCGCTGCATAGGCTGCTGCCGCTGCAGAAGTGTTACCGGTAGAGGCACAGATAATGGCTTTTGAACCTTCTTCAACCGCTTTGGTTACGGCCATGGTCATACCACGGTCTTTAAATGAACCTGTCGGGTTTAAGCCTTCATACTTCACATAAATTTCAACGTTCTTGCCAATAATACGTGGAATGTTCTCAAGCTTGATTAGCGGGGTATTCCCTTCACCGAGAGAGATTGCACGTGTAGTTGCAGACACTGGTAAACGGTCACGATAACGGTCAACTAAACCAGTATAACGATTGGCATTCGACATGATGATGTTCCAATTGTGTGTAGAGCTTGGCAAGGGGAAATATTCCCCTTGACCCGATTAATTATCAAGCGATTCTAAACGAATTCGTACAATTTCGCCATGAATCACAGGCAAAGCTTGAATTTGTTGTAACGCTTCATCCATTTTTGATTCCTGAACTGGGTCCGTCAGAATCACGATAGGAATAAGGTCTTTTAAGCGAGATTGCTGCATGATGGCATCAATACTGATACCGGCACGGCTTAAAATAGTGGTGACATCGGCCAGTACACCGGTCTGGTCTTCGGCATTAATGCGAATATAGTAACCCGTGGTCATCTGTTCACGGCTTAAAATTGGCAAGTCGGTTAAGGCTTCGAAGGCCAGTTGCGGAATTGTTCCTGCACCGTCTTCGGTATAGGAGATGTCACGGACAATATCGACCACGTCAGCAACCACTGCTGAAGCGGTTGGGCCTGCACCGGCACCGGCGCCATAATACAGGGTTGGACCGACTGCATTGGCCTGCACCAGCACCGCATTTTTCACGCCATTCACATTGGCAATCAGTTCTTCTTCAGGAATCAGGGTTGGATGCACACGCAATTCAATACCGGCATCGGTACGGCGTGCAATCCCTAAATGCTTGATGCGGAAACCTAAATCTTCGGCATATTTGACATCTTGCGCGGTAATTTTGCTAATGCCTTCGGTATACACCTTGTCAAATTGCAGCGGAATACCAAATGCACATGAGGCCAGAATGGTCAGCTTGTGCGCTGCATCAATACCTTCAACGTCGAAGGTTGGATCGGCTTCGGCATAACCCAGTTCTTGCGCTTCTTTCAGCACATCGGCAAAGGCACGGCCTTTTTCACGCATTTCGCTTAAGATGAAGTTACCGGTACCGTTAATGATACCTGCCAGCCATTCAATCTTGTTCGCGGCCAGACCTTCACGGATCACCTTGATGATTGGAATACCACCAGCTACCGCAGCTTCATAGGCGATCTGAACGGCATGATCATCAGCGGCTTTAAACAGTTCGTTGCCGTGTTCAGCCAGCAAGGCTTTGTTCGCGGTGACAATATGTTTGCCGTGTTTCATCGCTTCCATAATGACTTCATATGCAGGATGAATCCCACCCATGACTTCAACCACGACATCTACATCCGGTTGACGCACGATATCCAGCAGGTCCGAGCTTTGTTTGACCGTTTCTGGCAGGTTCAGGTCTGGACGCGGACGACGGGTGCCGACATAGGTAATTTCAATTTCACGACCGGTGCGACGTTTAATCTCAGCAGCATTTTCTTTTAATAGTTTAAGGGCACCACCACCCACAGTACCAAGACCGAGGATTGCCAGACGAACTGGTTTCACGTCACACTCCATATTTAATCAATTTTAAGCGAGCTTAGATCATAGCTAAAAAAAGCTGAAGACTCTAGCGTAGAAATCACTTTCTCTTGATCTATAAAAAACAGTAATTCAACCCATTAAAATTAGTTATTTAAACGCTTCAGCAATTCGCTTGGCGACAGATAACCACCAAGGTAAACCCCGTCTGCACTATAGATTGCCGGGGTACCGTTCACCCCGATATTCAGACCCAGCTGATAGTGTTCACGTACTGGCGTTTTGCAGCTGGCGGCAGGCAGTTCAGCACCGGCAATGGCCTGATCAAAGGCCGCATGGCGGTCTTGGCTACACCAGACGCTTTCCATGGCTGGAATAAACTGTTCGCCACGTGGCCAGGCAATATAGCGTACTTCAATGCCTTGGCTGTTCAGCTCATCCATATGTTCATGCAGCTTGTGGCAGTATGGGCAGCTGACATCGGTAAACACATAAATGATGTGTTTGGTTTCACCCTTGGCTTTATAGATCAGCAGGTCCTGCTCTTTCAGGCTGGCAAAAATCTGTTTATTGGTGCCGGCTTGCAGGCTCTCACCGACATTATGCAGCTGTTTGTCGCCTAAACGGATCACATCGCCCTGGAAAATGTATTTGCCATCGCTGGTGGCATAGACCGCAGACATGCCTTCCAGGCTGACCCAGTATAGATTCGGGACTTCCGTGGTTTTAACTTCAGTGATTTTGGCCTGAATGCCAGCAGTTTTAAAATGCTGTTCCAGGGTTTTGACCAGACGCTGCTGGGCATTACGTTCAGAAAGGGTAGAGGCTTCCCCGGTTGCCGGTGCACTGGCCGTAAGCGTGGTTTGTTTTTTCTCATCATTATTGCTCGAGCATGCCGTCAGGCCCAGGCCTGCAGCAAGTGTCATGGCCATTACAATTTTCGCGCGGGTAAATGTCATTGCTAACCCTTTTCTTATCGATATAAAAACAAGGAGGCTAGCATAACAAAAAAAAATGACCGATCGAAAACTTCTTGGTCGTATTTCGGCAGTGCGGTTAAGCGCGAGGATGATGGGTCGCGTGCAGCTGCTGCATGCGAATCTGCGCGACATGGGTATAAATTTGTGTGGTCGACAGGTCGCTATGCCCCAGCAGCATTTGCACCACGCGCAGGTCCGCGCCATGATTGAGCAGATGCGTGGCAAAGGCATGGCGTAAGGTATGCGGCGATAATTCGGCCTGAATCCCGGCCTGTAGTGCATAGCGTTTAATCGCATACCAGAAGTTCTGCCGGCTCATGATGCCGCCATGCTGGGTCAGAAATAAATAATCTGTGCTGGTTTTATACAGCTGCGGCCGCGCCTTTTGCAGATAGTGTTCTACCCATTCACAAGCGACCTGCCCCAAAGGTACCAGACGTTCTTTATTGCCTTTGCCGACAATGCGCAAATAACCCTGTTTCAGGTTAATCAGCTCCAGACGTAAATTCAGCAATTCAGACACCCGTAACCCACAGGCATACAGCACTTCAAACATGGCCCGGTCACGCAGGCCCAGCGCTGTATTGACATCCGGTGCCTGAATTAGCGCTTCAACATCGGCTTCGGACAGATCTTTGGGCAAGGCCCGGCCCAGTTTTGGGGTTTTATGTGCGGCGACCGGATTGTCGGCGCGCAGTTTCTGTTCACGCAGAAATTTATAAAAAGCCCTTAAGGCCGATAGGCAGCGGGCAATCGAACGTGGGCTTTTTTGCTGTTTGGTCAATTCAATCAGGACATCGGAAATATCATCATGGTTCCAGTCCAGCATCGAACTGGGCACGCAGGCACTGCATAAAATTAAATCGGACAAATAGGCATTGCGGGTGTGCGGACTGACGGTTTGTGCTACCAGATGATCGCGAAAGCCCTGCAAATAGCTTAAATGTTCCGGAATGGTGACAGGTGCAGGAATGCGGGGCTTTTTATTGAGCATGTGGATCACTTTAATTTAAGAATTCGATCAAGATCATTGGAATTCTCCAATGTAGAGTAATTTTTCCGGGCTGTCGATGTGATATAAGAACGGAAACGTAATCAATCCTTATTTGTTAATTATTCTCATTTGTTTGTATACTATTTAAAAGAGCTTAGGAATTTCACAGTGCGTTTATCAGAGTTAAAGGTAAAGCAGACGGCCATTATCCGCCAGATTATCCGGCAGGATGAGGGGGGCGAGTCACACAATGACTTGGTGGCCAGCCGTCTGGAAACATTGGGGTTTGTGCCGGGCACGCGCGTTCAGGTCATTACCAAAGGTGTTTTTGGCGGAGACCCGATTCTGATTCAGGTCGGTTTTACCCGTTTTGCCTTACGCAAAAATGAAGCAGAGAAAATTGAAATTGAAGATGGAGTCACTACATGAGTGATGCCTTACGTATTGCCCTTGTAGGGAATCCTAACTGCGGTAAAACCTCATTATTCAACCATTTAACCGGTACACGCCAGAAAGTTGCCAACTATGCCGGCGTAACGGTCGAACGTAAAGTCGGTCATTTTAATTTACCTTCAGGCAAGCCGGTACGGGTGCTGGATTTACCTGGCACTTATAGCTTGAATGCTGCCAGCCCGGACGAAGCCATTACCCGTGATGTGGTACAGGGCAAACTGGCAGAAGAAGGCCAGCAGGATGCTTTCCTGTGTGTGGTTGATGCCACCAATCTGAAGCTGCATCTGGGTCTGGTACTGGAAATGATTGAACTGGGTCGTCCAATGTTGCTGGTGCTGAACATGATGGACGAAGCGCGTCGTCGTGGCATGCAGATCAACACCCAGAAACTGTCTGAGCGCCTCGGTGTGCCGGTGGTAGAAACCGTGGCCGTGCGCCGTTCCGGGATTGAAAACCTGATGAATGCGCTGGATCAGGGTAAATATGCGCTGCCACATACCGAATTGACCGGTCTGAAAGGCGATGCCCATCAGAAGGTCGAAACCCTGCTGAATGATGTGGTGCAATACGTCGATCAGGAAGATAAACGTTCCGATTTCCTCGATAAGGTGTTCCTGCATCCGGTGCTGGGTCTGGTCAGTCTGGCGGTCATGATGTTTATCATTTTCCAAGCGGTCTTTGCCTGGGCAGCCCCGTTTATGGACGTGATTGAAACTTTCTTTGGCTGGCTGGGTGAAGTGATTGGCGGCAGTATTGCCCATCCTTTACTGAACAGTCTGGTGGTGGACGGGATTATTGCCGGCGCCGGTGGCGTGGTGGTGTTCCTGCCGCAAATTCTGATTCTGTTCTTCTTTATTCTGGTGCTGGAAGAATCCGGCTATTTACCGCGTGCCGCATTCCTGCTGGATAAACTGATGTTTAAAGCCGGTTTAAGTGGTCGTGCCTTCATTCCATTACTGTCCAGCTTTGCCTGCGCGATTCCGGGGATTATGGCAACGCGCAGTATCAGCGACCCGCGTGACCGTTTAACCACTATTTTTGTGGCACCGCTGATGACCTGTTCCGCGCGTTTACCGGTGTATGCGCTGTTAATTGCTGCCTTTATTCCGGAACAAACAGTATGGGGCCTGTTTAACCTGCAGGGCCTAGTGCTGTTTGCGCTGTATATGGCTGGTATTTTAAGTGCGCTAGGCGTGTCTTTTGTGCTGAAGTTTTTCCAGAAAGACAAGTCCGATCACATGCTGTTGATGGAACTGCCAAGTTACCGTTTCCCGGACATCAAAAACGTCTGGATTGGTTTGCTGGATCGCGCCCGAATCTTCCTGAAACGGGTCGGTGGCATCATCTTTGCCCTGTCGATTCTGCTCTGGTTCCTGTGTACCTTCCCGCAGCCGCCAGAAGGCGCGACCATGCCGGCGATTGATTATACCTTTGCCGGGATGCTGGGCCATATCATGCAGCCAATTTTTGCCCCACTGGGCTTTAACTGGCAGATCTGTATTGCCTTGATTCCAGCAATGGCAGCCCGTGAAGTGGTGGTGGCTGCACTGGGTACCATTTACGCCCTGTCAGGGGACGAAGATGCCATGGCCGATGGTCTGGCCAGCATCATCAGCAGCGGTGGTGACTTGGGCTGGTCATTGGCGACCGGTTTATCGCTACTGGTCTGGTTTATTTATGCGCCACACTGTCTGGCGACGCTGGCCACGGTACGCCGTGAAACGGCATCGTGGAAAACAGTGGGCTTTATGACCGTGTATCTGTTTGGTCTGGCCTATTTGATGTCATTCCTGACCTATCAGATTGCATCCAACCTGTTGGCTTAAGCCGAAACAAAAAAAAGGAGACTGAAATGATTGAAGTATTGATTGTGGCGGTATTGGTGATGTGGAGCACGCTGGTGGTCTTCAAAAAGGTATTCCCGAAGACTTCAAATTCAGTCTTTCTGAAGTTGTCGGATGCCTGTACGGCAAAAGGCTGGCACACGCTGGGCAAATGGTTCAGACCGAAAATGGCTGCCGGTTGTGGTGGTGGCTGTGATTGTCCGGTGTCGGAGCAGGCCAGCAAGAAAACTGAAGTACAAGGGGTCAAGTGGAAGTAAGCCCTTGAGCATCAAAAAAGCCGTCATCTCTATGACGGCTTTTTTACGCACTGACACAAAATTTTTTCCAGAAACTGCAAACAGAAAAAGCATTCAAAACCCCAAAGTGCTAACATTTCCGCAGTTTAAAATCCAAATCATTGATGGAGCTCAAATGTTAATACAACGCGGTGGATTAAAAGTTGTGGCAGGTCTTGGCATTTCAGGTGTTGCAGCAGTCAACTTCTTGCATGATCAGGGCTACCGCGTTGCCGTAACAGACTCTCGAGCGACACCCCCCGGCTATGACCAGATTCCGGCCGAGGTTCAGACCAGTTTTGGCCAGTTTGACCAGGAACTGCTGTTGTCTGCTGAAGAAATTATCATCAGTCCGGGACTGGATCCAAAACTGCCAGAAATTCAGACGGCAATGGCGCAGGGCATTCCGGTGGTCAGTGAAATCCAGATTTTACGCCGTGCCACTGACAAGCCAATTGTGGCCATTACCGGTTCCAATGCCAAAAGTACCGTAACCACACTAATTGGCCTGATGGCTGCCGATGCTGGTAAGAAGGTCGCGGTTGGGGGCAATCTGGGCCGTCCAGCGCTGGATTTAACCAAAGATGATCCGGAGCTGTATATTTTGGAACTTTCCAGCTTTCAGTTAGAAACCACTTCAAACCTGAATGCTGAAGTGGCGGTGGTGCTGAACATGAGTGAAGACCATCTGGACCGTCATGGTGACATGCTCGGTTATCACACCGCCAAACACCGTATTTTCCAGGGTGTGAAACAGGTGGTGTATAACCGTGATGATGCACTGACCCGTCCACTGGTGCCAGATACCACCCCTATGCAGAGCTTTGGTCTGAATGCCCCAGATATCAACCAGTTTGGTATTTTAAAAGAAACAGATGGCACCATTTGGCTGGCGCGTGGCCGTGAACGTCTGCTGAAAAGCAGCGACATGTATATTCAGGGTACGCATAATATTGCCAATGCCTTGGCCTGTCTGGCGCTGGGTGAAGCGATTGGCCTGCCGATGGACAGCATGCTGAACACCTTAAAAAGCTTTAAAGGTCTGGAGCATCGCTGTGAATTCGTCAAAGAGGTCGCAGGCGTGCGTTATTATAACGACTCCAAAGGCACCAATATTGGTGCCACCCTAGCGGCACTGGAAGGCTTGGGTGCAGCAATTCAGCCGTATGGTGGTCAGGTGGCCATTATTTTAGGCGGGCAGGGCAAAGGCCAGGACTTTAAGGCACTGCGTCAGGCGCTCAGTCAATATGCCAAACTGGCAGTGTTGATTGGTGAAGATGCCGCACTCATTGAAGCGGCGGTACAGGGCACTACCACGCTGCTCCATGCCGACAGTCTGCAACAGGCGGTCACACTGTGCCAGCAGCATACCCAGCCGCAGGATGTCGTGTTATTGTCACCTGCATGTGCAAGTTTTGATATGTTCTCGGGCTATCCGGAACGTGGTCGTCAGTTCGTGGCTTATGTCAACGAACTTGGTCAAGAATAATAAGGATTTGGGATATGGCTGGCTTTGCTCAGACAACGATCAATAAAATCAATCAGGTCTATGAGCGCTGGTTACCGCGATTACCGGCCGAAGTGAATGTGCGCAATGTGCTCATTTTTAGCGTATTGGCCTTGCTCTGTATCGGCTCGATTATGGTGGCGTCTGCCTCAATGCCCTATGCCGAGCGTATGCATGAAAATGCCTTCCATTATGTACTGCGGCATGGTATTTCAATTGCGGTAGCGCTAATTGCCGCCTATACCGTGTATAAAGTTCCCTTAAACCTCTGGTTCAATAACACCTTCTTTTTATGGATTATTACCATTGCCTTGCTGATTGCGGTACTGGTGGTCGGTACCGAAGTCAATGGTTCCAAACGCTGGATTCGGGTGGCCGGGTTTACCTTGCAGGCTTCAGAAGTGGCCAAGGTGATGATGGCGATTTTTACCGCCGACTACGTGGTACGTCGTGCCGAAGAAGTGCGTAATAATATTAAAGGTCTGGTACGGCTGGCAGTGATTATGGCGGCGACTGTGGGCCTGATTATGGCAGAACCGGATTTGGGTGCGACTGTGGTGATTGCGTTGACCATGCTCGGGGTGTTCTTCCTGGCCGGTGCACCACTGATTCAGTTCGGGATTGCCTTGGGTGCGATGCTGGGTGCGTTTACCTTCCTGGTGGTGTTTGAGCCCTACCGTTTTGAACGTTTAATGTCTTTCTCTAACCCGTGGAATGATCCGCTCGGGGCCGGTTATCAGCTGTCAAATGCCTTAATGGCTTTTGGCCGGGGTGAATGGGCCGGGGTGGGGTTGGGGCATAGTATCCAGAAAATGTCCTATCTGCCGGAAGCGCATACCGACTTTATGCTGGCCGTTTTAGGCGAAGAATTTGGCTTTTTTGGTATCCTGGTGGTGCTGAGCCTGTCTTTCACCATGCTGGTCTGCTGTATTCGCATTGGTCATCGTGCCTTGCGACATCAGTATTTACGTGCTGGTTATCTGGCCTATGGCATCAGCATCATCTTCCTGTTACAGATTCTGGTGAATGCCGGCATGAATATGGGCATGTTGCCGACTAAAGGGCTGACCCTGCCATTTATCAGTTATGGTGGTTCATCGCTAATTATGTGTGCGGTGATGGTCAGTCTGATTCTGAAAATTGAAAGTACTACCCAGCAGACCAATCCAAGCCGTGAGGAATCAAGCTTCTAGATTGCTCTGCTGAAATGGATCTGGCTGAGCATGGTGCAACACTGTGCTTGGCATTTCCGTTTTACAGTTCAGACATTTGACAAAGCTGCCTTTGGCTTTGGATAGCGGAATTAAAGGAATAAAAAATAAGGAAAAATAATTGCGCTGCTGCTTCAGTTCATAGCTGGTGCGGGTGCGACAGACCGGACAGACAAACTGGTTTTTCTCCAGCACTTTGGTTTTTGGACCAATCCCGAAAATAAAAAACATAGTAATCCCATCTTGCAGTTATTTTTTTCTAGATTAGCGCAAATTGTGTAGTTATGCGTAGCTGCCCTGTAGCTGAGTTGTATGTGGAATGGCGTCAATTGACCACTGGGCAATGGCTTGCTGCAGCATACGTGCCGGGGTGTCTAAAACTACCGGGGGTTGGTGCAAAGCCGTGAGCGCCTTTTGTAATAGCAGAGGAGCCTGATTTAAATCCAGCGGCTGGGCCAGGTTCTGCTTGGAGAGTTTTTGCCCCTGATCATTCATGGCCAGCGGCAAATGCAGATAGCGCAGTTCCGGATAGCCCAGCACCCGCCCAAGCCAGATCTGTCGTTCGGTATTGTCCAAGAGGTCTGCGCCGCGGACGACATCGGTAATGCCTTGCAGATAGTCATCGACCACCACGGCCAGCTGATAGTTAATAATCCCGTCACGGCGTTTTAAGACAAAATCCCCCAGATCTTGTTGCAGGTTGGAGCAATGCCGGCCCTGCAAGCGGTCTTCAAAGCAGATGTCTGTATCGGTCACTTTCAGGCGGATGGCCTGCTGTGCAAAGGGGAGTTGCAGATTGCGACAGGTGCCAGCATAAATATGATTGGAACCGAGCATTTTACGCGTGCACTGACAGGCATAGACCCAGCCTTGCTCGGCGAGTTGCTCAAGAACGTCTTCGTAAATGGCCAAACGGTCTTTTTGAAACAGAATCTCGCCATCCGGCTCGAACTGAAAGGCATCTAGAGAACGCAGGATATGCGCTTCACTGCCGGGATAAATACGGGGAATGTCAGTGTCTTCAATACGGACCAGCCAGTGCCCATGCTGGGCCTTGGCATCGCAATAACTGGCCACCGCGGTAATGAGGGAACCAAAATGCAAAGGGCCGGTTGGCGATGGCGCAAACCGGCCCACGTAATTCTCTTCAGCTTTCCCTCCCTTTATCAAAGGGAGGGGCAGGGAGGGATTACGAATAGACATGCTTAACCGTTATTTTGCTTCTCTTTGATTTCTGCCAAAGTTTTGCAGTCAATACACAAAGTCGCAGTTGGACGCGCTTCTAAACGGCGTAAACCAATTTCGATTCCGCAGGTTTCACAGAAACCGTAGTCATCGTTTTTAATGGCTTCAATGGATTGTTCAATTTTACGGATCAGTTTGCGTTCACGGTCACGGGTACGTAACTCGATAGCAAACTCTTCTTCCTGAGTGGCGCGGTCGTTTACGTCAGGCAATGCAGTATTTTCATCTTGCATTGTGTTTAGCGTACGATCAACTTCAGACATCAGCTCGGCTTTCCAGGCCAAGAGAATCTGACGGAAGTGCTCAAGCTGGCCCTCAGACATATATTCTTCATTTTTTTTCGGCTGATAAGGCTCAATACCAAATAAGCTAGCAGTAGAACCACCTTCTGACGCCTTTGGCTTTGTCTTACGCACGCGCTTTGTAGATTTTTCCTCTACAACATCTGTTTGTTCGTCCAAGACTTGATTTTGGTTGTCATTCGCCATGTAGGGCATTCCTCATCATATACGTATTATCTATACGCAAAAAATATGGTGATATGCAAGTGTTTTTATCCACTCCCAAGGAGAAGATTATCCCTTCGGGGGTCGTCATCATATAGACTTTTTATGTATATTGATAGTCTTTGATGTTTGGATTTCGTCGTATCACGTTTTCCTTCGCAGCCATAACTTAAAGCAAAAAGATTAAAATGAAAAGTTAATAACCTGAAATTTCATTATTTATTTGACCGACCAAATTTTCAACACGATGCACCTGTGTGTCGAACTCGCCATTGTCCTTTAAATGCAAGACCCGATAGCCCGGTGCTTCCTGTCCCAGGGCAAAATCATCACTGTGTGGTTTAAACTGCACTGAAGTCGAAGGCGTTGAATAAAAAGGAATATTGTTCCAGATGTTCAGTGAATCCTGATGCACGTGGCCAAATAAAACCGCTTTAATATTCTGGTGCTTGACCATCACTTCAGTCAGATCGGCGGTATTTTTCAGTTTATGCTGATCGACCCAATGCGACTGCATGGCAAAAGGATGATGATGACAGGCCAGAATCACATGCTGGCCGGCATGTTCGGTTAACAGCTGGTCCAGTTGCGCGAGCTGGGAGGGTTCAATCCGGCCATCAATCTGATTCTTGACCGCACTGTTCAGCAGCATGATGGTCCAGCGACCCAAATGAATGGCATGTACCCGGTTTTGCTGCTGGTGAAACGGAAAATACTCCACCTCATCATGATTGCCCGGAATCTGATAAAACGGAATATTCAGGCGGTGCATAAATGCCAGATAGCGCGCATAGGTCGCCGGCACTGGCACCTGTGCCAGATCCCCGGTATGAACAATGGCATCCAGCTCAGGATAACGTTGCTGAATATCACGCATGATGCCATGAAAGCTGTGTTCCGGATTCATCTGCACAAATTTAAGGTCTTCCTGATCCATTAAATGTGTGTCTGAAATCTGGACGATGGTCCAGCTTTGTGTATTTTTGCTTATAAAAGTCATGCCTGACCCCTTAGACATTCCTTATGGTTTGATTTGTTGTTGTAACCATTGCAGGGCGATGATCAGCGGCGCATTCCTGAGCCGACCATTGGCCAATAAGATCGGTAAGTGCTCATACTCAAAAATATGCAATTGAATATTTTCGCCTTCCTCACTAAGACCAAACACACCGCCTTGTTCAGGCAAATTTACTTTCGCACTATATAAATGAAAGATTTCCGCACAAGCTCCTGCAGAAGGATAGAAGGTAAACAGATGCTGCAGTTCTTCAACTTCGCAGCCTGATTCTTCTAGGGTTTCACGGCGAATGCAGCTTTCCGGTGATTCATCACCATCGAGTACGCCCGCAATGACTTCGAGTTGCCAGGGAGAATCCTGATCATCCATTGCCCCAATACGAAATTGTTCTATTAATGCAAATTTATGTTTTTTTTCATCATATAACAATACACCGGCTGCCTCCGGGCGTTGAATCAACTCCCGATGAATGACCGGTGTATAGTGGTTTTGATTAAACAGGCGATGGCTCAGACTGACTTTTTCAACCTGAATAAAGCCACGAAACAAGAATTCACGCTGTTGAATGCGCAGTTCATTTCGACCATAGGTCGCCTGTTTAAGTATTTCCATAAAACATCATACGGATGAAGAACATCAGTTTTCATCCTAACTGAGATTAAATGGAACACAAACTCTTTTTCGATAGTTTAGACGTCGTGGTACAATTTTTGACCAGTCTGCTGATAGGTCTCCTTCATGGCTTTGAGACCTTCCGCAACCTCTGTGTCGCTTTGCATGGCTTCTTTAGCAAGATTCTGATTTTGCGCATAATCTCTCACATTTTGGGTGATTTTCATGGAGCAGAATTTCGGTCCACACATCGAACAGAAGTGCGCCGATTTGTGTGCTTCTTTCGGCAAGGTTTCATCATGCATACTGCGCGCCGTATCCGGGTCCAGACTCAGGTTAAACTGATCTTCCCAGCGGAATTCAAAGCGGGCTTTGGACAGGGCATTGTCACGCGCCTGCGCACCCGGATGGCCTTTGGCCAGATCGGCGGCATGTGCAGCAATCTTGTAGGTGATAATACCGTCTTTAACATCTTTCTTGTTCGGCAGACCTAAATGCTCTTTTGGCGTCACGTAGCACAGCATGGCCGTGCCATACCAGCCAATCATAGCGGCCCCAATGGCCGAGGTAATATGGTCATAGCCCGGTGCAATATCGGTGGTTAGCGGACCAAGGGTATAGAACGGTGCCTCTTTGCAGACTTCCAGTTGCAGGTCCATATTTTCCTTGATCATATGCATAGGCACATGGCCCGGGCCTTCAATCATTACCTGTACATCATGTTCCCAGGCGCGATGCGTTAACTCGCCCAAGGTGCGAAGTTCGCTGAATTGTGCTTCATCATTGGCATCCTGAATACAGCCCGGACGCAGGCCATCGCCCAGACTGAAGGAAACGTCATAGGCTTTCATGATTTCGCAGATTTCATCGAAGTGGGTATACAGGAAGTTTTCTTCATGATGCGCCAGACACCACTGTGCCATGATTGAACCACCACGTGACACAATACCGGTGAGGCGGTTGGCGGTCAGCGGTACATAACGCAGCAGTACCCCAGCATGAATGGTGAAGTAGTCCACACCTTGTTCGGCCTGTTCAATCAGGGTGTCTTTAAAGATTTCCCAGGTCAGGTCTTCTGCTACACCGTTGACTTTTTCCAGCGCCTGATAAATTGGCACGGTACCAATTGGCACGGGTGAGTTACGGATAATCCATTCACGGGTTTCATGAATATTTTTCCCGGTCGATAGGTCCATGATGGTATCGGCGCCCCAGCGGGTGGCCCAGGTCATTTTCGCCACTTCTTCGGCAATGTCGGAACCCAGTGCCGAGTTACCAATATTGGCATTAATTTTCACCAGGAAATTACGGCCAATAATCATCGGCTCAATTTCAGGGTGGTTAATGTTGGCGGGAATAATGGCGCGGCCGGCAGCGACTTCCTGACGTACAAATTCCGGGGTAATTTCACGCAGATTTTGTGCGCCAAAGTTTTGTCCCGGATGCTGGCGCATATCGACGCCTTGCTGCTGGCGCAGGTTTTCACGGATGGCGATGTATTCCATTTCCGGAGTAATAATGCCCTGTTTGGCATAGTGCATTTGGGTCACGTTATGCCCGCGTTTGGCCCGGCGCGGTTTCTGGATATGGGCAAAACGGATGTCGGCAGTGCGGATGTCACGCAGGCGTTCCTGACCGAATTTAGAACTGAGCTGATCCAGAATTTCTGTATCGTTACGCTCTTCAATCCAGCGTTCACGCACATTCGGTAAACCCTGGTTCAGATCAATATTGACTTCCGGGTCGGTGTAAACGCCAGAGGTGTCATAGACCATTACCGGCGGATTGTGTTCACCGCCTAAACTGGTTGGGGTCTCGGTCAGTTCAATCTGGCGCATCGGGACACGGATATCCTCACGTGAGCCCTGGATATAGACTTTGCTCGAAGCGGGTAAAATACGGGTGAGGTCTTTGGCATCTTGCTCGTGTTGAGCAGAAATAGCCTCGGAAGAAAGATTCGTTAATTGGTTCATATCATGATCCTTATGAAGAGCATCAACGAATCAAGCACGACCAAAACGAAACGGATTTATCCTGAATAATAAATCGAAACTTAAGGTTTAGTTGCGCTTGATTCCTACGCAGGTGTTAACCTGATCAGGTTCAACGGTACTTGTGCTTAATCATCTATACGGTTAGACAATTACACAATCTCAGCGAGGATTTACTCGCGCTCCGTCAAGCTGCTTAAATCTTAACAGGTTGGCTTAAAAAGGCCAGTGATAAAACTGCCAAATTGGTGGTGGCTTAGTTATTCTGATAAGGCATACAGACCGCATCGCTAAAACAGTCACGGGTCGGACTTAAGCCGTTTAGCGGTAAATCCAGATAATGGGACAGCTGCTTTAGCGCCAGGGTGTTGGCACGTTCATTGTTTTGTTCCTGTGCGGTCAGGCTGACTGGAATACGGTTACGCCGTTCCTGTGGCGACATCTGTACAAAGCTGCGGAATTTACGCGCCTGATCTGCCAGTCGTGACTGCTCCAGCTTGGCCAGCTTTTCAATTTCATACCAGACACTGGGCTGAATCGCATATTCTGCTTCATAGCTGTCTGAAACCGGGGTATTTAAGGTGCCTTTAAACAGGAACATACGATAGACCTGATCCAGATAACGCGCATCGCGGATATAACTGCTGTCAGGATAGTTTTTGACATAATCTTCCCAGAACAGGGCGCGACGCACCACTTCCTGGGCATCAATGGTCAGGCCGCCATCACGAATCGGACGCTGCATATTCTGTTCGGCCAGATTTTCAATAAAAATCCGTTCGGCATCGGGCAGATAAGGCGCAAAAATACGAGCCAGGTACTGCGGATTACGCCGATAGACCAGTTGCCCTTCACCGGCATCATACAGGTCGACATAGGCCTGACCTTTGTGTTTCAGCAGATACTGGTCGCGTAAGGCAAACTGTTCGAAATGGCTTTGCTGAATGGTGGGATGCTGGGCCAGATCAAAGGCATACTGATCAAAAGCGGTCTGCTGCTGGGCGGTACGTTCGACTTTCAGAAAATTCTGGTACATCTGGGCAGACAGTTCCAGCAGATGCTGCTGGTCGGGGAAATCCATTAGTGGCAAACAGACTTTTAAATCCTGGTTAATCTGTTCCAGGGCAAAGGTGGTGCGCTGCTGGTTAATCTCGCGCATTTCCTGTTCAATACCGCGGCAGATCGACTTTAAATCGACCGCCTGTTCAGCCACAGCCTGCTTCGGCTTCTGTTCAATGACCACAGGGGGTTCTGGCCTTTGACACGCGGTCAAAACCATTGCAGAACATAAACTGAGCAGTAAAGTACGCCAGCGGGGAGAAATAAGCTTCACGATAACCCAATTAAAAAAAGCAGCAAAAAACAACAAGTGCGGAATGTATGGCGCTATTGTAACCAGCTTCGGGCCGGCGAATTGTAGCGTTGTGCTGAAGTTTGGTTACATGGCTGTGAGTGCGCTCCTGGCTCAACTCAACTGGACAGCTTGCTGCTCGGGTTAAAGCGGTAAAATATAAAAAAATAATCAAAAACATACGAAAAAAATGCGATAAATCGCTACTATGGAGCAAATTGAGTCAATGCTTGACTGAGACATGGCCATTTTGGCGAGATGAGTTAAACGAATAAAATGAAGAAAAAAATATGTATATTGGGCCTGCTGTTGTTTAGCCCTTGGACGCAAGCCTTGGATCTGGTCGAGGCCTATGAGCGTGCCAAAGCCACCGACCCGAACTGGCAGGCCAATCTGTTGCAATATGAAGCCGATCAACTGAATTTAGGCATTGCCAAAGGCAATTTGCTGCCGACCGTGACTGTGTCTGGCAATATCACCCGGCGCAGTCAGGACGCCAATGCTGCGACAATTCCAGGTTTTCCAGTCAGCTCTGAAAGCCTGTCGCCTTCAGCAACCACCACCCGTCAGGTGAGTGTCACTGCACGCCAGCCTTTATTCCGCTGGGATGCCTGGGAAGGCCTAAAACAGGTCAAAACCTCACTCAGTCTCAGTGAAGTCACCTTAAGACTGCAAAAGCAGGAGCATATCTTAAATGTGGCCGAGGCCTACTTTAATGTGCTACGTCAGCAGTCTTTAACCACCGCCTATTTACAGGAAGAGCAGGCGCTGCTGGAACAGCTGAACATGATGAATGCCAAGCTGCGCGAGGGACTGGTCGCGCGCAGTGATGTCAGCGAAGCCGAGGCGCAATATCAAAATGCCAAGGCCAACCGGATTGCTACCCATGTTCAGCTGGTGCTGGCACAGGAACAACTGGCACAGCTGATCGGGCCATATCGTGAAAATCTGGCGGTACTGCGAGATGACTTTCAGTTCCAAAAACCTTATCCGGCCAGTTTAGAGGCATGGACCGAGTTGGCGCAAAGTCAGAACCTATCCATTTTGCAGGCCCGCTTGCAGCAGCGTTATGCTGAAGACCAGAAACGGGTCGAGCAGGCCGCGCGTTATCCGCAAATTGAAGCGGTCGGCACTTATGGCTATAACAAGCAGACGCCACAAAGCCTGATTTCTCAGGATGGCCAGTTTGATCAGGTCGGCATTGAAATGAACTGGAATGTGTTTACCGGCGGCCGTACCCAGCGCAATATCCAGAAAGCAGCGGTGAATGTCGATAAAGCCGAAGCCGAGCTGGATGCGGCCATCCGTAAAGCCAATACCGATGTAAAAAGTGCCTATTTGCAGGTGGAAACCGATCAATCCAAGTTACAGGCACGACAGGCGGCCATGCAATCGGCAGAACTGGTATCGCGCGCCTCCCGTGCCCAATATCATGAAGGCCTAAAAACCATGGTCGATGTCCTGCTGGCCCAGCGTAATGCTTTTTCGGCCAAGCAGGACTATTTGAATGCCAAATATGATTATCTGATTAATGTGCTGCGCCTCCGGGCATCGGTGGGGCAACTCAGTGAAAAAGATCTGGCCGAGATGAACTTGTGGTTAATAGAAAAACCTTAAATTTCAATAAAATAAAATGATGCAATCGGGCACTTGTTTAAATTGTCATAAAAGCTTAATGTTTAATGTGATTTAATAATCAATGATCAAATAAGTCCGTTATTATTGCATTGGAGTACATCTCTTGAGTCCAAATAATCCTGTGTTAAATCACCATATTTCCTCTCAATTTAATGAAGATCTACAGGATGTCAATACAAAATTCATGACCATGGGTGGCTTGGTAGAGCAGCAGGTGGCCAATGCGATTCATGCATTGCTGGACACAGATGCCGCGATGGCAATAGAGGTGCAATTTCAGGACAATGCAGTGAACCGTCTGGAAACTGAAATTGATGAAGCATTAACCCTGATTCTGGCACGCCGTCATCCCGCTGCAATTGACCTGCGCATGGTGATTGCCATGAGCAAGGCCAATACCGACCTGGAACGTATTGGTGATGAAGCGGCCAAAATTGCCCGAATTGCACAAAGCTTGTGTGAGGAAGGTGGTTCGCCGCGCGGTTATATGGAAACCCGCCATATTGGTAACCAGGTGCGAGTCATGATTCATGATGCGCTGGATGCTTTTGCTCGTTTAGATGTCGATCAGGCTTTACGTGTACTGCTGGCCGATGCCGATATCGACCGTGAATACCAGTCGGCCACCCGGACCTTAATGACCTATATGATTGAAGATCCGCGTCATATTTCCCGTGTCATCAATGTAATGTGGGTACTGCGTTCCCTAGAGCGGATTGGTGACCATGCGCGTAATATTTCCGAGCAAGTGATTTATATGGTCAAAGGTCTGGATGTGCGTCATACCAGCATGGAAGAAATTGAACAGAAAGTTCAAGAACGCTAAGTTTGAATACCAGAAACAGCCTGAAATAATTTCAGGCTTTTTTTATGGATTACGCAAAAAATGGATAAAAAAAATCCCAGATTTTGGGGGAAATCTGAGATCGAAATCGGGGATATTTATATCTATTATAAGAGATGCTTCCATCTCCTTGATTGTTATTATAGGAAGATGATGCGCGGAAATCTTTAAGCTTATTGTAGTCTAATGTTGAGTTTTATGAACAAATGTATCGGCCAGTTACAATACCAAGCGGTTAAATAGGTTAATTTTAATCTAAATTATAAACCCCTGATTTTGGTGAAGTAAAACTTTATAGTTGTCCAGATATACCTGTCAATTCAATAAAAACCAATCACCTTAAGCTCACTATAAACAGGGAGCTTGCGGCTGGAAAACAACAGAGTTCATCTACTTTTTCTGTGCCAAGCCTGAAATGGGTGAATGAAGAGGAATTCATTTTTTATCGATGAAATTTTTTTGGATTAAAGGCTAAAAGCATCTTCCGAGATAAAACCCTATGTGCAGTGGTTGATCTTGGGTTTGGATAGAGTAAAAGAAAAGCTCCATTTCTGGAGCCTTTCAAATTTAAGCCTACGCGCTTCGCTTGTCTTACGTAATTTTTACAACCGTGCATAAAAAAATCCCCAAAAAATGGAGATTCTTTTTGCATGAAAGCCTACGCGGACTTCGTCCTTGTCTTGCGTAAAACTTAAAGCAGCGCTTTCTTTTTACTCGAAGCACAGCTTCTCGTCTTGCGGCGTGGCGGAGCAGTATCGAGTATAAAAAAGGAGCCTCTTCAGACTCCTTTGAGACATTTGAAACTACGCGCTTCGCTTGTCTTACGTAATTTTTCTCTGTACACGACAAATTTCACAGAACCCTTATCCTATCAGGATTCTGCTTTCTTAAAATTGCCAAAATTTCCTTAAACTCTTCTTTTTTCCCAAAACCAATTAAACGCTGAATCGCCATTTGAA
>NZ_VPBR01000010.1:0-89318 GCF_013418645.1 Acinetobacter sp. YH12132 | reverse complement strand
CATACAATATACAATGTTGATTTTATTTCTAAACTTACCACCTAAACCAGAACTCAACCATTTTAGCTAAATCCTTGTTTATCAACAAGTTTTTATCAACATCACCGCCGATGGATGTGCATTATAGGCGAAATATTTACGCTTGCAAGCCCTTTGATAAAAAAATTTAATCATCCGATTATTTTTTATTCATTTTACCTTTTTTAGCTATAAATTTCGGCCAAAAGTGTTTAAATACTCTCTTAAAATGTGCGCTGGGTCGAATGACCCTGCTTTCTCTTTTTTGCTTTCAGTATTCAAAGCACTAGGATCTTTTATGCGTCAACAACAATATGTATGGATTAGCCTGCTGACTTTAGGGATGGCCTCCCCTGCTTTTGCCAATGAATCTGCAGTAGACAGTTCTACCCGCACCACAGCAGAAGCAGACTCATCTGCAGCAACCAGCAAAGCCCCTTCACGCCTTGAATCCTTAAAAGAGCTGAAAAATATTAAAGCACAAGATTTGAAAGTGAATGCCAATGCCGCACAACCGGAAAGTGTTAAAGATCCACTACAACCTTTAAACCGTCAGGTCTATGCCTTAAATGATGTGTTAGACCGCAATATCGCCCGTCCGCTGGCTGTGCAATATACAGAAAAAGTTCCTGGCGATGTGCGTGGTTCTTATCGTAACTTCCGTAAAAACCTGGGTGAACCATGGAATGCAGTAAACCAGCTGATTCAGGGCCGTCCGCTCAGAGCAGCAAAAACGCTGGGCCGTTTTACTGTAAATACCATCACCACTTTAGGTCTGGCTGATCCGGCCCGTCGTTTGGGAATGGAAACCGAAGATGAAGATTTTGGCACTACTTTAGGCTATTTCGGGGTGCCGTCTGGCCCGTATCTGGTTTTGCCGATTATTGGCCCAAGTACCTTCCGTGATGGTTTTGGCCGTCTGGTTGACAGTCAGGCCCGTCCACAAAAATACATTCTAGAAGATCATGATGGACTGTACTGGACCGAGCAGGCTTTACGCGGCATTGATGCCCGTTCCCAGATTCTGGATGTAGAACAGGTGTTACAAGGGGATCGCTATGCCGCTATTCGTGATATTTACCTGCAGCGTAAAAACTTTGAAATTGCCGAGAAAAAAGGCTTAGAGGCCGAGAGCATTTCATTTATTGAAGATGTCGAAGACGACTACATCGAAGATGAAGAAAACTTTGATTCAGTTGCACCGCTCACTGAATAATTTGTAATACTTCTTTCTGGCGGGAAGTTCAACTTCCCCTAGTAATTCATTGATTGTTATAGTACATCTATCCCCTAAAGCGCATAGGATTATATTCTACATTTATGTATTTCATTCAGCCCACACGTGATATTCCCTATCTAGATCAGGTGATTGACACACTGCCCAGTGTGCAAATGATTCGCATAGATGACATCGACCTATATGATCAGACCATCATTGCCATTGCCGATGTGCAGGATTATTTAACCCATCGCTGGAATTTACCGACCATTGTTTTGGGCTTTGAAGATGAAGGGCTGGCCCTATCGCAAGCCTGGGAACAAGGCGCTTTGGCCGGCTGGATCTGGAGCAAACTGCCGACAGAACCGCAGCAGGCCCTGCTTAAAATTGATGCGCAATATAAACGCAATCAGGACAGTCGTGATTTACCTTCGGCTGCAGAGTTACAAAAACGTTTGCTGCCGAACCCGATTGAACTGGTCAATTATGAAATTGAAACCCTGTTTCAGCCTTCCGCCTATTTATCTGGCGACTGGTTCGATTACTGGAAAATTAGCGATAAAGAGCTAATTTTTTATCTGGCCGATGTGTCCGGACATGGGGTAACCAGCAGTTTATTAACGTCGTGGATGGCGGCTTTTCATGGCCGCTCCAAAACCCCGCGCGAGTTACTGAAAAAACTGAACGGGATGCTGGTACAGGAAAATATTGAAAAGCATATCACCATGATTAGCGGGATTTTAAACCTGGAAACCCATCAGCTGCGCTGGTCCAGTGCCGGACATTATCCGCCTGCGATTATCTTTGAGCCAAATCAGCCACCGAAAATCTTAAACACCAGCAGCTTCCCGTTGGGCCTGACCGAAGACCTGGAAGTAGAAGAATATGAATGCGTGCTGTCACGTCAGGCGCGCTTTATTATCTGTTCAGATGGTGCGCTGGAACCCTATGTTGGTGGACTCAATGAACAGTTTGAACAACTGGTCTATCACTTGCAGAATCAGTCCTTTAAAGCGCCAGAACACGTGGCCGACGATATTGCCATCCTCAGTTTGTGCCGACTGAATTAATCACTTAATCAACCACTTAAAACCATCCTTAGACTTATGTCCATAGCAGACACTTGAGTCTGTGGTGTCCCTATGGGATAATTTTATCTATCCTTCTCTGCAAATGGCATTTATATGTCAACAGGTCATGTTGAATACGCAAGTTTGGATGGAACGCATATTTTCAAGCTGATCGGCGAAGTGCGTGCCCAATCTTGTATCAGTTTAGACAAACTACTCAGTAAAATTGAACAGCAAACCAATGTGGTCGGCGCCATTGTCGATTTAACTCAAACCACATTTATTGACAGTACTGTTTTGGGTGTTTTGGCAAAACTCGGGCTAAAACTTAAACAGGTACATCAGATTCAGGCGGTCATGCTGTCGACCAATCCAGACATCACCACACTGGCCAATAGCATGGGCTTGGGGCAGGTGTTTGTGATTCTGAATTACTGTGGCGATCCGAGTGTCTGCACCCGTGCCCTGATTGAAGAGCATGTGACGCATAGCAATATGCTCTCGACCGTACTGGATGCCCATAAAACCCTGATGAAACTCAACGACAGCAACCAGAATATGTTTGAACCCCTGGTCAAACAGCTACAAAAAGAACAGGACAACTTGGAACAGGTGTCTAATCAGCAAAACGTATAATTTTCAGTTTGGGAGAATGCCTGCATGACTTTCGTTTCTGTTGCACAGATGAACTCGCAAAATGATATTGAAGCCAATTTCAACACAGTCGAGCAGCTGATTCAGCAGAGTAAAGCCGCCGGCAGTGAACTGCTGGTTCTTCCTGAAAATTTTATCTGTTTTGCTGCCGGCAAGCAGCGCGAAACTGCAGCCCAGTTTGAATCTATTCAACAACGTCTGGAACAACTGGCCCATCAGCATCAAATCTGGCTGGTGGCGGGTACCCTGCCGTGTCCATTCCGCCCGGATGGTTCAGTCATTGAAGATGGCCGGGTACGTACTGTCAGCCTGTGTATCAGTCCGGAAAAAACCGAAGCCCGTTATGACAAGATTCACCTGTTTGATGTACAGGTGGGTGATGCCGTCGGGGGTTATCAGGAATCCAAATTCTTTGAACCGGGCCAAGACGTTGTGGTGGCCAAAACCCCATTTGGCAATATTGGCCTGATGGTCTGCTATGACCTACGTTTCCCGGAACTGGCGCTAAAACTGCGTGCACAAGGCGCCAATCTTCTGACAGCACCTTCTGCTTTTACCTACACCACTGGCCAGATGCACTGGCAGCTGCTGCTACAAGCACGTGCCATGGACAGTCAGTGTCAGGTTTTAGGTGCTGCCCAGCAAGGCTGGCACGGCGAAAAACGTCAAACCTGGGGTCATTCTGGTGCGACCAATTCCCGTGGACAATTACTGGCCATGGTGCAGGACGAAGGCGCGCAACTGATTACAGTCGAATTTGACCTGAAAGAACAGCAACAGGTACGCGAGTCAATGCCTTTAATGCAGCATCGCGTGTTAGTCAATTATTAAGTCTTTCCCTTGATCTCGCTGATATTGTTATCGACGTAAGCTTTCAACTTGCATATAATAATGATTCTTATTTTCAACAACAAATTATCCTGATGTTTAAAATCGTGATCACCAGTCTGGGGCTGCTGTGCTCGACACTGGCCTTGGCCGAGCTGAGTATTTCTGAAAAAATGCGTCCTGTGGTTTATTCTCAGGTCAATCCGGAGATGGCACGTCTGCCGGTTCCAGCCACACCGAATCAGATGAATCTTCCGGCCTTTGGACAGGGACTGATTGGCTGGGGCAGCGGCCCGGAAGGTGCGCAAGGGCGTTTAGATTCCATCACAGCTGCCGATGTGCATCAGATGCAAATTCAAGGTTTAACCCTGGAGATGGTGCAGGCCTGGCAGGCATTTTATACTCATGAAAGCCAGCGCAATCCCGGCAATCCGACGGCACCCTTACGCGCCCTCTTAATGCAAAAAATCGTCAGCCTGTGGTAGGGACTGACGATTTTTTTAAACAGGCTCTACAGCTCTGCTAGTCTGCCGCTTCATTGGTGACACGTAACACTTCTTCGACTGTGGTTTTACCGGCCAGTACTTTACGCAAACCATCTTCACGAATCGAACCGGATTGCTGGCGCGCATAGTTTTCCAGTTCATACTCTGCAGCATTGCCATGAATCAGGCGACGCATGTGATCATCTACCGGCACAATTTCATAAATGGCGGTCCGACCGGTAAATCCGGTATGCGCACACTGCTCACAGCCTTTCGGTTTCGGCAGGCGCAATACCTCTGCACTGCTGACAGGTTTAAACAGTTCTTTTTCAAAGTCATCAGCATCATGCCAGGTGGCGCAGTGCGCGCACAAGGTTCGGACCAGACGCTGCGCAATCACACCAATCAGGGAACTGGACAGCAGGAAAGGTTCAATGCCCATATCTTTTAAACGGGTTACGGCGCCAATCGCAGTATTGGTGTGCAAGGTCGATAATACCAGGTGACCAGTCAGCGAAGCCTGTACCGCAATTTCTGCAGTTTCCAGATCACGGATTTCCCCGACCATCACCACATCCGGGTCCTGACGCAGCATGGCTTTTAAAGCACGCGCGAAAGTCATATCGACCTTGGTGTTGACCTGAGTCTGCCCAATCCCTTCCAGCTGATATTCAATCGGATCTTCAGCAGTCAGAATATTTTTCGAGCCATCATTCAGGTCCGACAGTGCTGCATACAAGGTGGTGGTTTTCCCCGAACCGGTTGGACCAGTCACCAAGATAATGCCATGCGGACGATGTACCAGCTGTTTTAGCCGGTCATAATCATTTTGCATCAGGCCCAAATGGGTCATGTTCAGCCGTCCGGCCTGTTTATCCAGCAGACGCATTACCACCCGTTCACCATGCGAAGATGGCAAGGTTGAGACCCGCACATCGACTTCACGGCCCGCCAGGCGCAGCGAAATACGGCCATCTTGCGGAATGCGTTTTTCAGCAATATCCAGTTTGGCCATGACTTTAATCCGCGATACCAGTAACGGCGCCAGCTCACGACGCGGCTGTACAATTTCACGTAATTGTCCATCTACCCGCAAACGCACCGATAAGCGTTTTTCAAACGATTCAATATGAATATCCGACGCACCGACCCGAATGGCTTCGGACAGCAGTGCATTAATCAGCCGGACAATGGGCGCATCATCTTCCTGATCCATTAAATCTTCGGCTTCAGGCACCGAGTCGGCCAGACTGAGTAAATCCGGATGATCTTCCAGGCCTGCTGCAACCTGTTGTGATTCCCCGGTATCGCCGGCAAAACTGCTGCTTAACAGTTGATGAAATTCCTGATCGGTACATAACTGGAACTGGGCCGGATGCCCGAGAAAACGGCGTGCTTCCTGAATGGCCAGCAGCGGCGTATTTTCACGGCGCACGATAAAAGCATGATCCCCCTCATAGCGAATCAGCACGCCATGGCGTTTTGCAAAACTATAGGGAATTTGTAATTGTTTAAGTACTTGCATCAGCGATTATAATAATGATGAAAAAATCTCATTTGAGTGTACTCTAAGCTTATGACAGCGTGAAGTCTGTTTTTTAGGGTTTTAAATTGAAAGGAAGACGCCCTTGCCGCATCCGAATGAATTACTGAATCATGATGAATTGCCCGATTTAAAATGGTGGGGCGAACACGAGTTTGAGCTGCATCAGCCCAAAGCCTGGCAATTTGGCTCCCTGCTGTTTCGTTTAACACGCGGCATGCAGGAGTGGCGTCTGGAATATCATCGTCCGCAGGTGCAATATGACTATGAACAGCAATGGCATCGCATCAATGACCCGAATTTTTCCTTTCCGCAGCCAGTGAAAATTGAACGCTACATGTTCAAATCGACCACCAACAAGCTCCAGCTGATGCCGCGTCTGGCAGATCGGTCGGTGGTGATTAAACCGGTCGATCCGATTTATATTCCGGCTGGCCAGCGTGGCACGCTGTACATTAGTACCCCGTTATGGATTGCCGGTTTTGTCAATGGTCAGCGCGAGCCGATTTTTGATTTGCCGGTGATTTTGCCCAAAGATACCTGGTTTGGACCGAATCACCGTTATGGCGAAATCTGTTATGCCACCGCGGTGGATGGCCGGACCGAGCTGCACCAGCTACGCCCGCGCGCTTTTCGTGCCATTACGCCTATCGAGTTTCATAATATCAGCAACCAGCAATTGCGCTTTGACCGGATGAATGTACCGGTGCCGGCACTGCCGCTATTTTTTAGTGAAAGTACCGGACGTTTATGGACCTCCCAAATTAAAGTCTTGCACGAAGGCTCTGACCGGCCACCACGGGTACGAATTGAAAACCGTACCCCACCGCATGCCGGTGAAGTGATTTATGTGCATCCGCCACGTGAAACCGCGGGGGCGTTATTTAATATGTTTGATTCATTCTTCTAGGGAGTAGACATGGCCGATTCCAATATCCCTAAAGAAATTACCAATAGCCTGAAAGGGATTTTCACCAATATCAACACCGAGCGCCTGACTGAAATTCTGGTGGCGCTGGTGCTGTGCTTCTTAGGCTTTCTGGTGGCGCGTTTTGTCTCTAATGCCTTTATCCGCACCATTGGTAAACGCTTTAATGCGCATCAGAGTCTGGTCTGGCGTCGCGGGATTTTCTATTTTATTTTCCTGATTTTTGTGATGGCCAGCCTGAAAGAAGCCGGCTTTAAACTTAGTGTCTTCCTGGGTGCAGCCGGTATCTTAACCGTGGCGTTGGGTTTCGCGTCACAAACTTCGGCTTCCAACCTAATCAGCGGTCTGTTCCTGATTGGTGAAGGTTCCTTTGAAGTGGGCGACACCATCCAGATTACCCTCATTCGTGGTCATACCGTAGAAGGTGAAGTGATTTCGATTGACCTGCTCTCGGTAAAACTGCTCACCCAGGACAACGTGTATGTGCGTTTACCGAACGAACAGCTGATTCGGGCGCCAGTACACAACCTGTCCAAATTCCCGATCCGGCGGATTCCAATTACTCTGGCCATTAATTTCCATGAAGATATTATCAAGGTGCGTGAAGTGCTGCTGGATGTGGCCAATAAATATCCATTGGTGCTGGCCGATCCGAAACCTGCGGTGACAGTAACTGCCTTCCGTGAATCCTCAATTGAACTGCTGTTTGCGATCTGGTGCCAGCAGGAAAATTTCCTGCGAGTACGTGATGAAATGCAGGAACGGATTCGTAATGGCTTTGTCGATAACCAGATTGAAATTCCGGTACCGAAAATGGGCTTTGTCGATCATCCGCTGTCTCGACCGCTGGAAAATGCAGAGATTGATCAATATGCCAATGAAAAAGCCCTGAAACGTGAACCGGATTTAAAATAGATTTTTTAATATTAGCCTTCTCCACCAAGAGAAGGCTTTTTTCTATTCAGAGGGTGACCGTTCAACTGGCTGTTCTGGATCGGGCATTGGCGCAATATAGGCAATAATCAGCATCACCGCACCGGCGGCTAAAAAGGAAATCACCCGGGTTAAAGTGCCAATATGCGACAGATCAAACAGCACCAGCTTTAAGCTGACAACCACCAGAATACTGCCGCCCAGGACCCAGACCGAACACAGCTGTTTGCGACTGGCCCAGCTCATGGTAACAAATGCCAGGCTGACCCAAAGTAAAGTCAAACTCAGTTGTACCGTGCCATTACGCCACAGCGCCAATTCATTCAGCGGTGTACCCACATAGACATGCAAGCCACGCAGCACAATATAGCTACTCAGCCACAATAAACTCAGCACCATCAACACTGCGGCCATACTGCGGTCCAGCCCGGCCTTAACCTGTAACGACAGCATCCATAAAAAGCCGACCAGCATGGCGATGCTGACCAGATCAAAAGGATTTAAGATGGGCAGCAGATAGCCATGAAACGCCTGCTGGCTTAACAGCTGCGAACAGATCATCCAGGCCAGCATCAACAGCAAACTGCTTCGGGCCTGCCAGAACATCTGCCAGTCGGGCTGTGCCTGCCAGTAACACCAGCCGCAAAACAGCAGCGGTAAAATCACCATACTGATATACGGTTGCTGCGGTAATAAAGTCAGACTGGTCAGTAGCAGACTGAGTAAAGTACCGGCACTGACCCATTCTTTTTCGGTTCGTACACCTAAAAGCGGCCTTAACCAGAGCAGACTGAGGATGATGCTAGCTCCGGCAAACAACAGCCGCTCATTGAAAGATGCCCAGACAATACTACCCTGCTGCATCCGCAGCATGACAATTCCTGCCGCAAACAGCAGCAAGGGAACCAGGCCCGACCATTTGCTGAATAACCAGGCCACCCCGGCCTGTCGGCGTAACAGGATTTCATTCACAACCCAATAGGCCAGACTCAGGCTGAGCAGGCTCAGCACCGCACTGAGCTCGCCGGACCATTCATCCTGGAGCAGCACCAGCAGCATGGTGGTCGCCAGCAACATCAGCAGACATTGAAAGCCAATCATACTGCTACTAAGTTGTTGCTGAAATTGCAGCCGGCTATTGGACAGCAATACCACGCCCACATAGCTCAGGCACAGCACCCAGAACATGGCGCGTGGAAATACAATCAGCTCCACCAGATAGTACAGGCTCGACAGCCCCGCCACGACCAGCAGGCCCATGGCCAGATACAGACTGATTTTGGACTGCCGCACCAGCCCCAACAGGAAAATCAGCAGGCCTTCAATGGCCCAGCCCATAACACTTTTTTCAGCTGGTAATAAAATCGGCGGAATTAAGGCCAGAAAAATTAAGGTCAGGCTTAAATAGCTGTGCGCAATTAGCTGTACCGTTTGATGGTGTCTGGACAATCGGTACAACACGGCGAACAGCAGTGCAAACAGCAGACTGAGGCCCGCCTGCCAGGCTGTGTCCTGGAAATGCAGCACATATAAACTGCTATAGGCCAGCAACGGTGCAGCAAAAATCAGCCCAATATCCAGCGCCGGTTTAAGCTTAAACTTGTCTAAATCCTGCTGTGCCAATAACTGGCTAAAACGGAAACCCAGCCAGATAAAGATAGCGGCATGTGCCAGAATCAGCACGGTCATCAGGTCGCGGTCAGCATCGCTGCCATGCACAAAGGCATAGCTGCCACCGACCAGCACGGTCATTAAAAAAGCAATCTGATTCAGAAACTTCCACGGTCGCAGGCTGCTGAGCACGGCCACCGCAATATTAATCACTAGATAATAGCCAATAAATTCCGGTGCAGTTGCATCACGCACCGGTAAGGTAAATGGTGCAAGATAGGCCATCACCATGGCCATTAACGCCAGTTCAACCGACTGCTGTCTTAAACTCAGCCATAACGTCAGGGCCATTAGTAGCAGAAAATAGCCACTGGCAATCAGCAAGTTTGGAATTATTGCATTGTAATAGGCAAAGAATAAGGTCAGACACAAGGCTGCCAGCCCGAGCCCTTCCAGCCCCAGGGCAAAACTGCGATTGCGCTGCTGCAAGCGATAACCCAGTCCGGTCACGGCAGCACTACTCAGCGCGACCATGGCCAGTTTGGTGGCCAGGCTCAGCTGCCAATGTTCCGTGGCAAAACGCAGCAGCAGAATAATGCCGATCACCAGAATAGAAATCGCGGTTTTCAGCACCGGATTACCCTCAAAAATCCAGTGTTTGATTTGCTGGACTAAATTGGGAGCGGGCGCTGGTGCAGCTTCAGCTGTTGCACTAAACGGTAAAGGCGGTATGTCCGACTGTACCGAAGAAGCCGGCTGCGGCAAAAAATGCTGGGCCTGTTGAATCTGACCCAAATACTGTTCCAGACGCCGAAGCCAGCGCAGAAAAAAGAAAATCCAGGCCGCAGCGCCAGCGGCAATCATCCAGCCCCAATCCAGCAGCCCACCGACCACGGCAATAATCGAGGAGAGATACAGCGGCACTTTGGAGGTGGCACGAAATGCAATTAACCTTTGTTCGCCTAGCGCCTGGGCCGGTTGCTGAATAGCATCGACATAGTGCATGACACTCATCAGCAGCGCAAAACCACAGACATAGGTCAGCAGTGGAAATGATAAAAACCACGCGCTGATGGCGACAATCATCAGGCTCATCAACCAGATCATGCGGGTTTCGCTCTGCCCTCTCAGCATCTTGTTTTATTCCTTTATTAATTGTGCTGATCATACAACAACTTGCACAGTGCTTATTTTATATTCATCAGATATTCGGTAACCTGCATATACAATCATCACTCAGCGTGCGTGTGTAAAATCACGTACAATAAACAGGTTTTTTGGATTAGGAAACTTTCAATGCCACCATTTGTCTTGGTCGATGGGTCTTATTTTTTATTTCGTGCGTTTCACGCCTTACCCCCTTTAACCACGTCAACCGGTATACATACCAACGCCATCCGTGGGGCAATTTCCGCAATCCAGAAACTGATGCGCCGTACCCAGCCCACCCATATGGCGGTGATTTTTGATACCCCGGAACCAACCTTCCGTCACGAACTGTCACCCATTTATAAAGGTGACCGTCCAAGTATGCCAGATGAACTGTCACAGCAGATTCCTTATTTACACGCCTTAATTCGCGCACTGGGGATTCCTCTTTATATGCTGCCGGGTGCCGAAGCCGACGATATTATTGGCACGCTGGCCAAACGCGCCGAAGCCGAAGGTCATCAGGTGTTAATTTCCACCGGCGACAAAGACATGGCTCAGCTGGTGACCGACAAAGTTACGCTGGAAGACAGCTTCAAAGAGAAACCAATGGATGTGCAGGGTGTCTTTGAGAAATTTGGCGTCTGGCCGAATCAGATTGTTGATTATCTGACCCTGATGGGCGATGCCTCGGACGGGATTATGGGTGTTCCGGGCGTGGGTGCTAAAACTGCCGCCAAACTGCTGACTGAATACGGCTCTTTAGGCGGAATTCTAGAAAATGTCGACAAAATTAAAGGTCGCGTTGGCCAGAATATTAAAGACAATGTCGATGGTATTGCCATTGATCATCAACTGGCCAGTATTGTCTGTGATCTGGACATGGGCCTGACCTTTGCAGACCTGAAACTGTGCGATCCAAATACCGAAGAATTGCGCCGCCTGTATACCGAACTGGAGTTCCGGAACCAGCTACAGTCGCTCGATCATCCGAACAACCCGAACAGCAACAGCTACAAACAGGTCAGCCAGGCCATTAGCCAAACACCAGCGGCCGCAGAAGTCGCCACCGAAGATCAAGCTCAGCTCAGCAGCAGTGAAGATCAGCTAGGTGAAGCCACCTATCATACAGTGTTAAGCCCGGCAGACTGGGATGTACTCTTCCAGCGTTTAAGCACCGCCACACGTTTTGCCTTTGATACCGAAACCACCAGTCTGGATTATCGGATTGCCCAGATTGTCGGCTTCTCGGTGGCTTTTGATGCTACGGAAGCCTTCTATGTGCCTCTGGCGCATGACTATGCCGGCGCACCAGAACAGTTAAACCGTGAAACAGTGTTGGCGCAGATCAAACCGATTCTGGAAAATCCAGCGGTTGAAAAAATTGGCCATCATTTAAAATATGATGCGCATGTGCTGGAAAACCACGGCATTCACTTACAGGGCTGGTACTTTGACACCATGCTGGCCTCGTATGTCTTAAATTCTGTCGCCACCCGTCATGGGATGGATGATGTGGCGCGGCTGTATTTAAGTCATCTGACCACCACCTATGAACAGATTGCCGGTAAAGGCGCCAAACAGAAAACCTTTAACCAGATCGAGATTGAAACAGCTGCGCATTATGCCGCCGAAGATGCACATGTGACGTATCGCCTGTATGAAGTGCTGAATGAAAAGTTACAGCGTCATCCGGAACTCAGCAATCTGCTGCATCATATTGAAATGCCGGTAGCACGCGTGCTAACCCAGATGGAAGAAAACGGCATCAAGCTGAATCTGAATTTCCTAGATCAGCTGGGGGTAGAATTTTCCAACACCATGCTGCAACTGGAACAGCAGATTATTGAACTGGCCGGCCAGCCGTTTAATGTCAGCTCGCCCAAACAGGT
Organism: Acinetobacter sp. YH12132; assembly: GCF_013418645.1. Taxonomy (NCBI): domain Bacteria; kingdom Pseudomonadati; phylum Pseudomonadota; class Gammaproteobacteria; order Moraxellales; family Moraxellaceae; genus Acinetobacter; species Acinetobacter sp. YH12132. The sequence goes on along the minus strand of NZ_VPBR01000010.1, from coordinate 76,988 downwards.
TGGCGAAATCCTGTTTGAAAAGCTGGGCATCAAAGGCGGCAAGAAAACTGCCACCGGCCAATACAGCACCAGTGAAAGTATTTTAGAAAAGATTGAGCACCCGATTGCCAGCCTGATTGTGGAATATCGCGGTCTGTCTAAACTGAAAAGTACCTATACCGATGGCTTACAAAAGCAGGCTAATAGCAGCAGCCATCGCGTGCATACCAGTTATCATCAGGCACTGACCGCAACAGGCCGTCTGTCTTCGACCGATCCGAACCTGCAAAATATTCCGGTACGTATGGATATTGGCCGCCAGATTCGTAAAGCCTTTATTGCACCAGAAGGCCGCGTATTACTGGCTGCCGACTATTCGCAAATTGAACTGCGTTTAATGGCGCATTTCTCGCAAGATGACGCGCTGGTTGATGCCTTCAATCATGGTCAGGATGTACACCGCCGTACCGCTGCCGAAGTGTTGAATATTGCCCTGGAAGATGTCACGCCAGATCAGCGCCGCCAGGCCAAAGCGGTTAACTTCGGCCTGTTATATGGTATGTCCGAATTTGGTCTGATCCGTCAATTGGGCTTTACCCGTGAAGAATCGCAGAACTATATCAAGCAATACTTCCAGCGTTATCCGGGCATTTATGAATATATGCAGCGCACCCGTCAGGTGGCTCTGGAACAAGGCTTTGTCGAAACCCTGACCGGCCGCCGTTTATATACCCCGGATATTGATGCCCGTAACATGATGGTGCGTAAAGCAGCAGAACGTGCCGCAATTAATGCGCCGCTACAAGGCTCGGCGGCAGATATTATTAAAATGGCCATGGTGGAGGTAGACAAAATGCTGCCACGCGATCAGGCCAAAATGCTACTGCAGGTACACGATGAACTGGTGTTTGAAGTCGATGCCGATGTCGCCGATGAACTGGCACCCAAACTGGCCGAAGTGATGCAGTCGGTGATTGAACTGTCTGTTCCGCTGGTGGTCGAAGTGGGTAAAGGCCAGAACTGGGATGAAGCACACTAAAGTCTTTCCACCTTCCTCCTCGGAGGAAGGCTGGGCTGAAGGTCATTTGCCTCTTGGGCAAAATATCAAGGTCTTCACCTCAAAACTTGAGCCATAAAAAAGGACGCCGCAGCGTCCTTTTTTCTTGAGCTCAATTTAGAACCCAGTCAGCAAAACAATTGCCACCTGGTTCATCAGAATTTCAGCAATATATAACGCCAGAAATGCCAGAATTGGAGACAGGTCAATCATGCCCATATTCGGCATGATCCGGCGAAACGGTGCCAGTAAAGGTTCTGCCAGTTCCTGAATCACTTCAATATAAGGCCCGCGTGACTGGGTAAACATCACTACCCAACTTAAAATAATGGTGGCAAAAATCAGGTAACGACAGAAACGTAGCAGGTCCTGAATCATGGTCACAAAGGTGAGAATCAGCAGATGTACCGGGCCATTAGGCATCGCCCCGTTTAAATACATCATGCCGTAATTTTTCAGCAGATAAAGCACCACCAGCAGCGCCAATGCCGCCAGATTCACCCGGCCTTTTGCCACGGTCGGGAAAATACGGCTAAATACATCTACAATTTTCGTGGCCTTGATCGTAGACAACACCACCGGATTATAAGGACTCACCGCAGCCAGCTGCATGAGAAAACGGAAGAAGACGAGCAAAATCGCTACGTTAATGATGATGCCAAAAATTAGCGCAGAATTTGCACCCATACTTGAACGTTCCTAAAATTAAATACTTTATTTAATGCTGTCACTCAGCTCGGCAGCCAGTTCCTGACTGCGTGTTTTGGCAGCCGCCAACGCCGCCTGAATATTCTGCGACACTTGCGCACGGTCAAACACTTCCAACGCTGCCTGCGTGGTCCCGTTTGGAGAGGTCACGTTTTTACGCAGCTCTGCCGGGGTATTGGAACTGGTAATTGCCATTTGTGCCGCACCCAACGCAGTTTGCAAGGTTAAAGCCGTTGCCACTTTTTCATCCAGGCCCAAGTTTTTGCCGGCACGAATCATACTTTCCATCATATAGAAAAAGTAAGCCGGGCCAGAACCGGATACTGCCGTGACTGCATCAATTTGCGCTTCAGAGTTTACCCAAATTGTTAAACCCGTGGCAGCCAAAACCTGACTTGCCAATTCACGGTCTTTGCTATCGACCGCATCATGCGCATATAAACCATGCGCACCAGTTTGTACCAGTGCCGGGGTATTTGGCATCACCCGCACCACACGGTCGGTATCGAGCAATGCCGAAATGGTGGCAATTTCTGCACCGGCAACAATCGAAATCACCAGTTTGCCTTCAAACTGCCCTTTTAGCGGTTGCAGCACGCTGGCCAGCACCTGCGGTTTGACTGCGAACACCACAATATCGGCGTCACGAATGGCAGCCTGGTTGTCTTCGGTCACATGTACATCTTTTTCTTCCAGCAACAAACGGATTTTTTCGACCGGATCAGCAACTGTAATACGCGTTGAAGGCATGCCACGTGCAATCAGGCCACCAATTAAGGCCTGTGCCATATTTCCGCCACCAATAAAACTAATATTACAATTTAACACTGCACTCATGATTCACACTCTTGGTTGAGTTCTTTATAGTTAAGAGATTAAAGTCGGTTGCCAGCCATCCGGTTCGCAATAGGCAGAATCTGCCAGCCAAAACCCTTTTGGCGTGAAAACCCCTAGCATAACATTATCTCTGCTTAATATTTGAATTGTATGACGCTTCCAGGGAAAAATTTGTGCCTGCTGTATCGCCTTTTTTAATGGCCAGGCCCCGACACGTCCATGAAGATGGATTTTTTCTCCGCCCACTCGCGTACTTAAAGTCAATTCTTGTTGGAGTAATGCAAAAGACAAACCAACCTGATGCGGTGCATTCAACTGAAACTGTCCGGCTGGTAAATCTAGGGTTTGCCCCAACTGCCAGCACACCTGTTCCCGCGCAGGGATGGCCTGTTGACTGGCCAAATATTCCAGCTGAGGCAGACGGTAAATGACATTTTGATAGCGCACATAATAAAAGCCGTTGCAATGCAAAGCCGCTTGCGCATCGGCCCGGGCCTGAATCACTTCCTGCTGAATACGCTGCACCATGTCAAAACTTGGCCGGTACTGGCTGTCCCCTTTCATCCAGAACGACAGTAACTGGCGTTGCCGCGCCTCGGACAATTGCTGAATACGGTGTAAATCCAGATGCTCGGCATCGCCACAGCTGGCCAAATCCTGCCGCAATACTTCGGCCAAAATCTGCTCGGCATCCTGCATCAGCTGGCTGCTGCGGCAAATGCTTTGCTGCATTTTGGGAAAGCGCGCGTTTAACAGCGGCCATAACTGTTCCCGACACCAGGCCCGGTCGTAGTGAATATCCTGATTGGTCGGATCTTGAATATGTGGAATCGAAAGCTGCTGGCACCAGGTCTGAATCTGCTCACGCGATAAAGATAGCAACGGTCGCCAGATTGACAGTTCAGGACGAGAATCGAAAGTTTTCATAGCCGCCAGGCCAGGAATTCCAGCACCGGAAAACAGACGCAATAACACCGTTTCTGCCTGATCCTGCTGATGATGGGCCAGTACCAATATCTCGTTGGTTTGAATATGCTGCTGAAATGCCTGATAACGTGCGGCGCGTGCCTGCTGTTCCAGATTGCCTTCGGCGACCTGTACCGCTTGAATCATGCACGGAATATTGAAGGCCTGACAATGCTGCTGGACAAATTCGCCCCAGGCCTGGCTGGAAGACTGTAATTGATGATCAATATAAATGGCCCGGACTTTTTCCGGGCATAAAAACGCCATCAGATGCAGCAGCAGCATGGAATCCATGCCGCCACTACATCCGATGAGAAAATGGGTATCTTCTGGAAAAGACTGAATCTGGGTTAAGACGCCAGTCCTAAATTGTCGCTGCCAAACTTCATCAAACGCTGGTAACGTGCTTCGCATCGTTCTTGTGCATCCATCGGTTGCAATTCTTCTAGAGCCTGTTTTAACACGGCTTTTAAATCTTGCATGACTTTTTCTGGTTGCAAGTGAGCTCCCTCACCTTCATCAACCACATATTCAACAATGCCCATCTGCTGTAATTTTTCAGCAGTCAGTGCCAATGCTTCACTTGCCTGTTCTGCTTTTTCTGCAGTTTTCCACAAAATAGATGCACAGCCTTCTGGAGAAATTACTGAATAAATACTGTGAGATAACATCACCACACGATCCGCAACACCAATACCCAAGGCACCGCCTGAACCGCCTTCACCTAAAACTGTTGCCACGACCGGCACTTTCAGGTTCGATAATTGAGCAAGACTGGTAGCAATCGCTTCCGCCTGACCACGTTCTTCTGCACCCACACCCGGATAAGCACCCATGGTGTCAATAAAGGTAAAGACCGGCAGCTTGAAACGTTCTGCCATATCTAGCAAACGCTGTGCCTTACGGTAACCTTCCGGGTTACTCATGCCGAAATTGTGCTGCAATTTCTCGCGGGTACTGCGACCACGATGCTGGCCCACGACCATGACCGGCTGACCATCGAAGCGTGCCAAGCCACCCACCATTGCACCATCATCACCAAATAAACGGTCGCCGTGCAACGCATCAAATTCAGTGAAAATTTCGCCTACATAGTCCAGGAATTGCGGACGCTCTGGATGACGTGCAATTTGGACCGTTGTCCATGCTTTTGATTGAGCAGCTTTATTTTTCATAAGTCGACTGTTATCCCTAAATTAACCAAAACGTTAATCGACAAATTGTTCCGAATGAATTTTTAATTCAATGTCCCAATTCTTGAACTGCACTTGTTCATCGTGCAATTCAGCGACAAGCAATGGCCATTGTTTAGCATCACCCGAAACGCTGAGCTGCCATTGTTGCGCATTCTGAACACTCAATTCAATGGCAGGAAGCATCTGATCGCTACGACTATGATTGACTAAAACTGCTAGGCGCAGCAGCAGACATAAATGCATTAATTTATGGCCACCGACCTTGTTGACATCAATTTTATCGTCCTGACGCAGCTTGCGGCGATGATGCGCAACCAGATGCGACAGATGGTTTTGATCAATTTGTGAAAAGCCTGGAATATCCGAATGTTGTAATAAATAAGCACCATGACGATGATAGCCACCATGACTGATCGCCAGACCAATTTCATGTAAATAGGCCGCGCGGCGCAGTAAATCACTGTCATCGCTGGTCAATTTCAGCTCCGCGGCCACGCCTTCAAACAGGTGCTGCGCGGTTTTGACCACACGTTCTGCCTGTTTCGGATCGGCGTTATAACGGCCCATCAGCGCCTGCACACTGCGGTCCCGGATATCTTCATGCTGGAAACGGCCCAGCAGGTCATACATTACGCCTTCACGTAAGGCACCATCGGAATAAACCAGTTTATCAATATCTAAAATATCAAAAACTGCATATAAAATCGCAATCCCGGCTGGCAAAACTGCTCGTCGATCTTCTTTTAAACCGTCAAAGTCCATTTCAGAGACATGCTTATATTTAAGCAGCTTATCTTTGAGTTTTTCCAGGCCCTCACGGGTCAGATTTTCCTGCGCATTGCTCCAGCCCATATTCACGGTAATCTGGCGGCAGGCTTTAATGGTACCACTTGAGCCTACTACGGTATCCCAGCCGGCATTTTTATAGGTATTGGCAATGGTGGATAATTCTTTGCGTGCGGCAAACACGGCTTTGTCAAAACTTTTATGGTTAATTTCACCTTCGGCGAAAAAGGCTTTGGTATAGGCCACACAGCCCATCTGTAAAGATTCGGTATGAATAGGTTCGAATTCTTCACCAATAATCAGCTCGGTTGAACCACCGCCAATATCAATCACCAGGCGGCGACCACTGTTTTCCATGGTGTGCGACACACCCAGATAAATTAAGCGGGCTTCTTCACGACCGGCAATAATTTCAATGGGTTTTGGCAAGATTTCTGCGGCTTTTTGAATAAATTCATGTCCGTTTTTGGCCTGACGCAAGGCGTTGGTGGCAACAATACGTAAACGGTTCGGCTGTACAGCGCTTAAACGTCCGACAAAGCGTGCCAGACAGGCTAAACCGCGCTGCTGTGCGGCTTCGGTTAAATTTTTATTCTCATCTAAACCAGCGGCAAGCTGTACTTTTTCTGACATTGATGCCACTTTTTTTACTTCACCATGATCCACACGGGCAATGGCCAGGTGGAAGCTGTTCGACCCCATATCGATGGCTGCAAGTAACTCTTCATCAATTAAAAAATCAGACATTCTTCAAACAAACCTATACAGAATTGTGCCTAGAGTAATTCACATACATGCAATTTAAAAGCCATTTGTGCGCACATTTCGATGAGTATTTAAATTTTCGGCAGATGTGACAATTGTGTGACACGATCATCAGCATCGTGAGCATCAATTAGACAAATTCACAGGAAAGATCGAAAATTTACATATTCCTCTACATTGTTCTAGATGGCTATGTAATACTAATAAATATAGCTATCTATACAAAAATTCATTTGGAGCACATTCCATGTCTGGCAACATCGTAAACACAACGGATGCAAACTTCGAAGCAGACGTTCTTCAATCTGAAACACCTGTATTGGTTGACTTCTGGGCGGGCTGGTGTGCGCCTTGTAAGGCAATTGCGCCAGTACTTGAAGTTTTGGCGACTGAATATGAAGGCAAAGTTAAAATTGTGAAAGTTGACGTGACCGCTTGCGAACAAACTGCCGTGAACTACAACATCCGTAACATCCCTGCACTGTTGATGTTCAAAAATGGGGAAGTGGTTGCCCAGCAGATTGGTGCTGCACCAAAATCGAAACTGACTGCATTTATTGATGAAAACATCTAAATCCTGTCTGTTTAGAAAAATTAAAATACGCTATGTTTCATAGCGTATTTTTTTCGTCTATAAATTGACAAATCGGCGTTTCTCTCTTATATTGCTTGCTCAAGAAATAAAGGACTTCCCGTCCCGCCCGTTTCTTAAAAGACACAACACAAAAATGCCGCTCGGCAACAGAAATTGTTTTTTCACATTTTTCTCTGAAACAATTAATCAGTCCTCTGAATTGTTATTGTGCAAATACAATTGCGTTCGTTTTATTGCCTGCATGCGGTCAAATGTTGCTTCCCTTCCAACCTGTACCCCAGAATTTTTGATTCTATCTGATCACCTATGAATTTAACCGAACTCAAGAAAAAACCGATTGGCGAACTCATCAAGATTGCCGAGTTTATGGGCCTTGAAGGAATGGCTCGTAACCGTAAGCAAGACATTATTTTTGCCATCTTAAAACGTCATGCAATGAATGGCGAAGAGATTTTTGGTGATGGCGTGCTCGAAATTCTGTCAGATGGTTTTGGCTTCTTACGCTCTGCAGCAGGCTCTTATTTAGCCGGTCCTGACGATATCTATGTCAGCCCTTCGCAAATTCGTCGTTTTAACCTGCGTACCGGTGACACCATTACCGGCACCATTCGCCCACCAAAAGAAGGCGAACGTTATTTTGCCCTGTTAAAAGTTAACCAGATTAACTACGACACGCCAGAAAACTCGCGCAATAAAATCCTGTTTGAAAACCTGACCCCGCTGTTCCCAACCGAACAACTGGTCATGGAACTTGGTAACGGTACCACTGAAGATTTAACCGCGCGTGTGGTTGACTTGGTTGCGCCAATTGGTAAAGGCCAGCGTTCAATTATTGTAGCGCCGCCAAAAGCTGGTAAAACCATGTTATTACAAAACATCGCCCAGTCGATTGTACGTAATAACCCGGAAGTATTCCTGATTGTTCTGCTGATTGACGAACGTCCGGAAGAAGTGACCGAAATGGAACGTACCGTGCGTGGTGAAGTGGTTGCCTCAACCTTTGATGAATCTCCAGCCCGTCACGTACAAGTGGCTGAAATGGTAATTGAAAAAGCCAAGCGTCTGGTAGAACACAAAAAAGATGTGGTGATTCTGCTTGACTCGATTACCCGTTTAGCGCGTGCCTATAACACCGTGGTGCCATCTTCAGGTAAAGTCCTGACTGGTGGTGTCGATGCTCACGCACTGGAACGTCCAAAGCGTTTCTTTGGTGCCGCACGTAATATTGAAGAAGGCGGCTCACTGACCATCATCTCAACCGCGTTAATTGAAACCGGCAGCAAGATGGATGAAGTGATTTACGAAGAATTCAAAGGTACCGGTAACCAGGAAATTACGCTTGATCGTCGTATTGCCGAAAAACGCGTGTTCCCTGCCATGAACATCAAGAAATCAGGTACCCGTCGTGAAGAGCGCCTGATGTCTGAAGACAACCTGCGTAAGGTCTGGATTCTGCGTAAGCTGCTGCATACCCAAGATGAACTGGCAGCCATGGAATTCCTGCTGGATCGTATGAAAGAAACCAAAACCAATGACGAGTTCTTTGATCATATGAAGCGTAAAGCCAGCAACTAAGATCAAAACTTTTTAAAAAGGCCATCGTATAACGATGGCTTTTTTATTTCGGTTGACCATCTTTACATAAAGATACAATTGGACGTTTTCTGTGTAAACTTATTTTTAAGTAAATGATTATAAATAAGTATTTCAAAAAAACCCTATAGTTTTTAATGATTTAAATCGCCTTTCGCCAATATAAACTGAACTCTTGATTGTTATTTTCTGTTAAAAAACAACGCATTTTAGGGCTTTTTTCGGCATTTTTTAGAGCAAGCTAGTAGTAATTAAAAAAACTCAGTGATAGCATATTCGCAGACCAGTTAGACTGCTCCTGCGTTGTTAGTGCCTAACAAAATTAGGAATAATAAAAGCATATAACAGGCTAACGTCGGTTTTTTTTAATCTCAATTTTTTAGAGAGTGATGCCATGTTATTCAAAAAAATCGCTATTGCTGCTGCAGTTGCTACTACTTTAGCTTTCGTTGGTTGTGCTAAAAAAACTGAAGAAGCTGCTGCTGACGCTAACCAAGCTGCATCTGAAGCTGTTGTAGCTGCTTCTGAAGCTGAAGCTGCTGCTGACGCTGCTGCTGTTGAAGCTGCTTCTGGCGCTGATGCTGCTGTAGACGCTGCTGCTGATGCTGCTGACACTGCTGCTGCTGCTGCTACTGACGCTGCTGATGCTGCTACTGACGCTGCTGATGCTGCTGTTGACGCTGCTGCTTCTGAAGCTCAATAATCTTAGATTATTGACAAAAAGAGAGCCTTTTGGCTCTCTTTTTTATTGTCTGAATATTTCTTACAACATCTCATCATCACATACAAGGAACACGGTAATACCTGCCGTTAGAACCTCAGCCCTTACTTTTTTAGCGGCATAAAAAAGCAGATCAATCGATCTGCTCATTTCCAACACGTTGGCGGAACTTCTGTCCGGCACGGAAGGTTACCACCCGGCGTGCAGAAATCGGAATTTCTTCACCCGTCTTCGGATTTCGGCCTGGACGTTGACGTTTATCACGCAACTCGAAGTTACCAAAACCTGAAAGTTTCACCTGCTCCCCAGAGATTAGCGCCTGGCTAATCTCATCGAAGAATAACTCGACCATTTGTTTCGCTTCACGACGGTTTAAACTCGTGAGCTCACTTAAATGATCAGCCATTTCTGCTTTTGTTAATGCTGTCATGAAGCCCTCAATGTCGCTTGATAAGTGTTTTCTAACACTTTTAGGATATTGTCCATACCTGATTTAATTTCAGCATCTTCAAGCGTACGTGTCGGATGTTGCCATAACAGTGCAAATGCCAATGAGCGTTTACCCGCTTCAACACCTTGACCAGTGTACACATCGAATAACCAGGTTGAATGCAGAAGCTCGCCGCCCGTTTGTTCGATAAGTTGCTGAATTTCGCTAACATTAATCTTATCACTAATTAAAAGCGCAATATCACGTCTTACCGACGGAAAACGTGATAATTCTGTAAAATTAGATACATAAGTTTGCAAAACAGCCTGCTGATCCAGTTCCGCCACCCAAGTGGTGCCCAAATCCAGTTCATTTTCCAGAGATGGATGCAAACGGCCCAAATAACCAATTGACTGACCATTGACCAGAATCTCTGCAGATTGGCCTGGATGCAACCAGCTACGCTCTGAGCGTACATATTCGACCTGTACACGACCTGCTGCCAGCAACTCTTCAACTTCACCTTTCAGGTCAAAGAAGTCCATGGCTTGTGGCTTGCCATGCCATGATTCTGCTGTTTTAGCGCCCACAGCAATCATTGCCAGGGTTGGAATCTGTTTCAGGTCATGAATTGAGGCTGCGTTCTGATAATCAAAACGTAAACCCAGTTCAAAGAAACGCACACGGCTTTGCTGACGGTTAATATTGTACTGTACGCAAGGAATCAGGCTCGACAGCAAGGTTGAACGCATCACCGCCAGATCGCTTGAAATCGGGTTCGCCAATGCCAGTGGGTTGACCGCTGCATTTAGCTGTTTTTCCAGTTTCAGGTCAGCAAAGCTAAAGCTGATTGCTTCCTGATAGCCCAAAGTCACTAGGGTTTGACGCAGCTGTGCCACTTCAAACTGATCCTGATACTTCGCCAGTTTGGTGTCAATCACCGGCAGGCTGATTTGAATATTGTCATAACCGTGAATACGCGCGACTTCTTCAATCAGGTCCTGGTAAATGGCCATGTCATAACGATGCGATGGCGGTACCACAGACCATTGACCTTGCGCTTTTACCGTCACTTCACAACCCAAGCGTGTTAAAGCATCGGTAATAAAGTCTGAATCTACGCTATAACCCAGCAGCTGATCGACCTGTGCCTGTTTCAGTTCAATCGCGTCACGTGTTGGCAATACTGCTGCATTTTCCGCCACCGTAATTGGGCCAAACTCACCGCCTGCAAGCTCAGAAATTAACTGAGAGGCACGGTGCATGGCGATCAATGGCAGTTCAAAATCCACACCACGCTCATAACGCTGAGAGGCATCGGTATGCAGGCCAAAACGGCGCGCACGACCGGCAATATGCAGCGGTGCAAAGAAAGCAGATTCCAGGAAGATTTCAGTGGTTTCATCGGTAACCGATGAAGACAGACCGCCCATGATACCGGCAATCGCCAGAGCTTTTTCATCATCGGCAATCACCATGACATCGTCTTGCAGTTCTACTTCTTGTTCATTCAATAGAACAAGTTTTTCGCCCCCAGTCGCCTGACGCACCTGTACAGCACCTTGCACTTTTGCAGCATCAAAGGCATGGAGTGGTTGACCCAGTTCCATCAAGACATAGTTGGTAATATCAACCAGAATGCTGTGCTGACGGATACCCGAACGTGCCAATGCGCGCTCCATCCATTCAGGCGTCGCGGCTTTGGTATTCACGTTCTTGATCACACGACCTAAATAACGTGGACAGCCTTCAGTCGATACAACCACTTTCTTTTCATCAGAAATGCTTGCAGCCATTTCTTTAATTTCAGGCGCAGTCACAGGCAGTTGGTTAATCACCCCAATTTCACGTGCGATCCCACGAATACTGAAACAATCACCACGGTTTGGCGTGATGCTGATGTCAATCACGTTGTCATCTAGGTCCAGATATTCACGGATGTTGACACCGACCGGTGCATCCACAGGAAGTTCTAATAGACCGTCGATTTTATCTTCTAAGTCAATTTCAGATGCACCGCAGAGCATGCCTTGTGATTCCACACCACGCAGTTTGCCTTTCTTGATTTTAAAATCGCCTGGTAATACTGCACCAATAGTTGCCACAGGTGCTTTCATCCCAGCTCGTACGTTTGGCGCGCCGCAGACGATTTGTAAAGGCTCACCTGAACCAATGTTCACCGTCGTTACACGTAAACGGTCTGCATCTGGATGTTGTTCAACCGTCAGCACTTCACCAACCACTACACCAGTAAATGGTTTTGCAGCTGGAGATAAATCATCAACTTCCAAACCCAGCATGGTTAACTGGTCAGAAAGTTTTTCGCTATCGATGGCTGGGTTGACCCACGTGCGTAGCCAATTTTCGCTAATTTTCATTAATATAAAACCTGTAATTCAAATCTCTAAAATCCCCCTCTAACTCCCCCTTAAAAAAAGGGGGAGAACCCTATGTCACCGATGGACAACCCCTCTCCTTTTAGGAGAGGTCAGGGAGAGGTATAAATTTGTTTTAAGCAAACTGGCGTAAGAAACGCACATCATTCTGGTAGAACATACGTAGGTCGTTAATGCCATAACGCAACATTGCAAAACGCTCTACGCCCAGACCAAAAGCAAAGCCTTTATATTTGTCCGGATCAATACCTGCCGCGCGTAATACATTTGGATGCACCATACCGCAGCCCAGCACTTCTAACCATTTACCGCGCTCATCCATAATATCCACTTCAGCACTTGGCTCGGTGAACGGGAAATACGACGGACGGAAACGGACTTTCAAATCTTTTTCAAAGAATTCGTTCAGCAAGTTCACCAGTAAACCTTTCAGTTCAGCAAAGCTGGTGTTTTCCGCCACGTACAAACCTTCAATTTGGTGGAACATTGGTGAATGCGTCTGGTCGGAGTCACAGCGATAAACACGGCCCGGGCAGACAATACGGATTGGCGGCTGCTGGGTTTCCATGGTCCGAATCTGTACACCAGAGGTATGGGTACGCAGCAAATGAGTCGCATCAAAATAGAACGTGTCGTGCATGGCACGGGCCGGGTGATGGCCTGGAATATTCAGCGCTTCAAAGTTGTGATAATCATCTTCAACTTCTGGGCCAGTAGCCACAGTAAAGCCAGCTTTGGTAAAGAACTGGCAAATACGCTCTTGCACCTGAGTTACCGGGTGAATGGAGCCAATGGTCTGACCACGGCCTGGTAAAGTAATATCCACCGTTTCGCTGGCAAGTTTTTGTTCTAATGCCGCTTGCTGTAATGCTGCCTGACGCTCGGTTAATGCAGTATTAATGGCTTCACGCACCGCATGGATTTGCGCACCAAACGCTTTACGCTGTTCAGGATCCATTTTACCAAGTGACTTAGATTGTTCCGCGAGCTGGCTTTTCTTCCCCGTAAATTGCACCCGTACTTGATCGAGTGTAGCAAGGTCGTCTGCTGCTGCAATGGCAGCGAGCGCTTCAGTGGTCAGGGCTTCCAGTGACATAGTAACTCTCAAAGCAACAAATTTTGAATATAATTAAAAAACCCCACATTCTAACAGTTTTTGGACAGTAGAATGAAGTTGCATTGCAGGAAAATTAGATTGGCATCGCAATTTGGAAAAAGTATAAGATAATCAAAATATCAATGAGATCAAACACTATGGCGCTCGATCAAATTTGGAAACAGCAACTGACCCTGGTCACCTATGGCAATGAATATCTGAGCCAGGATTTGAGTTTCAGTCGCTGGCGTGCGCATCCCATTTTTAATCAGCACATGTTCTGGTTTCGTGATTTAAATTCCCAGCATCTGCTGGCCCAGCATTTTGAAATCTGGCTGGAAGGCTTAAAACGCCAGGGTACAACCCGACTGAGTCTGCACAATGCCAGTCTGCTGGTCGATGAAAAAAATCCCAACGCCAATGTCGAGCTGCTGCCCTACCCGCATTTTATTGTCAGCCATGAAGCACATAAAAAATTCGCCTGGATTTGTGGCAAGGAATTGCCGGAATGGTATAACGCCGACAATGATTATGAATTTCCATCGGCACAGCGGATTGAACTGCGCCAGGAAACGTTCTGGCGTTATGAACTCAATAGTAAGCTGGCCAAAAAGGTAGAGGCCGATCTAGAACCCGCTCACTGGGATGAAATTCATCTGTTTACCGAGCAGGAGCTGTTTTCCCATACACTGGCGGCCGACTTTCAGCCACCTGAACAGCAGAATTTACCCTATTATGGTGTTCCGCTTACGGCAGATACACCTGATCCGCATCAGCTGTCTTTATTACCGACTCACTATCAGGCCGATTATGCACATCGCATGCTGTACCGTTTAGAAGCGCTAAAAGATGATATTCAACAGAAAATCCAGCATCCCTATAATGCAGATAATGAAGTGCTGAGTCCGGAAGAGCAGCTTGACCTGCGCCATTTTGCCCAGAAGCTGGATGATTTAAGCGCCAAATTTATTGTCAAGGTGGCCAACCATTACCAAAGCGCCCAGCTGACGCCTGTCGCACAGCCGAATCCGCTGGAACCGTTCGCATCTGACAACAAGGCTACCCATGCGCAAGCAGCGCATTCAGCCAAAGTCCCGTCTCATCATAAAGTTGGTGCGACTGGAGTCATCAAGCTGATTCTTATTACTGTGGTAATTTGTTTATTAGCCTATTATTTCGGACTTTAAACGCGATTCAGAAACCGTTCAACCTCAGCGACCGAGGTCAGCCGAATCCAGTGCAGATGGGCATATTCGGGAGATTGCATCAGCTGCAGATAATGCCGGCGATTTTTCTGATGGGTTTTAATCATCCACCAGACAATCGAATCGCGGCTAAACAGCTGTCTGATCGTTTCCCGATTATTGGAATTGGACCAGAGGGTTTGCTGTGAAACCGCGCGCTGCACGGCGCGTTGTACAGAACGCAGTAAATTGCTATGAAACGGTAAATCCAGCCAGATGATGGTATCGGCCTGCGCCCATTTAATGGGAATGGTGCGAGTATAGTTGCCATCAATCACATAGCCATTGGGTGCCTGCTCAATGGCTGCCTGAATTTTGGCAAAAAAATCTGTATCAGCACTTTGCTGCCAGTCATCTAACCAGAACAGATTATCCAGCTCGATATAGGCCAGTCCCAGCTTTTCTGCCAGCGCCCGGGCAAAAGTCGATTTGCCTGAAGCCGAAGTACCAACCACATTAATTCGCTGCATACAATTTCCCTACTCTATCATTCAGACCCTGATTCTGCGCAATAAAAAAGACCGCATAAAGCGGTCTTCTTTTAAGTCACGAGGACTTAGGCAGCCAATGCACCTTTCGCTTTTTCAGCTAAAGCAGCAAATGCAACTGCGTCATGCATAGCGATGTCAGCAAGTACGCGACGGTCGATGATCACTTGAGCTTTCTTCAAACCAGCAATCATACGGCTGTAAGACAAGCCGTTTTGACGAGCACCAGCATTGATACGCGCAATCCATAGAGCACGGAATTGACGTTTCTTCTGACGACGGTCACGGTAAGCGTATTGACCTGCTTTGATTACCGCTTGGAACGCTACGCGATATACGCGTGAACGAGCACCATAGTAACCTTTAGCACGAGCAAGAATTTTTTTATGACGGCGATGAGCCTGTACACCACGTTTTACACGAGCCATTTATAAATCTCCTTAGATGTATGGGCACATACGACGAACTGAAGCAACGTCACTCACGTGAACCATTACACAGCCGCGCAATTGACGGATACGTTTAGCAGATTTTTTGGTCAAAATGTGGCGTTTGAACGCTTGTTTACGCTTGAAACCGTTAGCAGTCGCTTTGAAACGTTTAGCTGCACCACGGCGAGTTTTTAACTTAGCCATAACAACCTCTTTTAAGTACCTGTTCGGCTCATTTGCACCATTACAAACGACCTGCAGGTAAGGGAGCACGTATTCTAAAGCATCTTTGTCTAAAACAAAAGCAAATATTGCAAAAGTCGCTCGCCTTCTATCGGCAGATGAGGTCTTTGAGATTAGCAGGATCTCTCCTTGTTATTGAACAGCCAAAACATGAAGATGGAACATCTTATTTTTATAGCGGAAGACTTGTACTGAAGCCCGATTCAGGAAATACTGCGCAGCGTTCCTTCTTTTGCCCAACAACAAGCTAATCCTCATGAAAAAAACCATTTGCCTGAGTCTGTGTCTGGCGCTGCCGCTTAGTGCCACGCTTGCCATTGCTGCCCCTGCCGAACAACTGCAAGTACAAAAAACCTCGGCGTTGGCCGCCCATCTGACCACGCGTATTCAATGGACCGAGTTTCCGCAGCTGCGTTATAGCAATGCCGATTTAAAGCAGCAAAACCGCGCGGCCATTTTACGGATTCATGCCGATGAATCGGGGCAAATCAACAAGGTCACGGTACAGGAAAGCACCGGACTAAAATCTTTAGATCAGCTGATTAGCCAGGCGGTAAAACAGGCCAGAATCAAACCACATCTGGTCGATGATACCCCGGTTCCAGTGATTGGTTATCAGGTCTTTCATCTGGATTTAAAAGATACTGCTCAGGACTGCCACTACAGCTTTGACTCGACTGTCTGGCAAGCGCAGCAAGCCGGCGCAAAAAGCGCGTTTCAATATCGAAGCCAGCCTCAACTGAACGTCACCGAAGATGAGTTAAATGGTCATGCCCGCCGGATTCAGTTCAAAATGAAAGCCGATAAATACGGCAACATCCACAAGGTTAAAATTCAGCAAGGCTCCGGCCGTTATGCGCTGGACCAGAAACTGATTCAGGCGCTGCAAGGTGCACAGGTCGATGTACCACGCAAATTCTGGATCTATAAAAAATCCAGCCTGAAAGATGAAGTCCGTTTTCAGCCAGCAGAATGTGAGGGCTAAACTAGAACATGGCATAAGCCAGATAAATAAACAGATAACGCCCGATTTTGGCTACACTCACCATCAGCAGAAATCGGGCGAAGTTTTCTTTCATTAAACCGGCAATTAGGGTGATTGGATCACCAATCACCGGCACCCAGCTCAGCAGTAAGGACCAGAAGCCATATTTCCGATAAATCTGCTGTGCCTGCTGCAGCTTGGGTTCAGACACCGGAAACCAGCGCTTGTCTTTATACTGCTCGATCTTGAGTCCTAACCACCAGTTCACACAGCTGCCCAGAATATTGCCCAGACTGGCGATGGCTATTAAAGCCATCACCGAATGTTGCTCTTGAATGAGCAGGCCCAGTAATACCGCTTCAGATTGCAACGGCAATAAGGTAGCCGCCCCAAAGGCCGACAGAAATAACAGCAGATAAGCCATAACAGATGCAGTTAACAGGTTCTGCCCATCTTAACTGAAATCACAAAAAAAGCACCCGAAGATGCTTTAGGTGATTTTATGATGATTATTTAAACCTGAATCGCCAGGGCGCGTTGTACTGCCGGACGGGCGGTTAAACGCTCAATATAATCCTGCACATGCGGATAATCTTCTAGCGGAATCTGCTGCCATTCATGGCGTAACAACCACGGTAAAATCGCCATATCGGCAATTGAATATTCACCGGCTACATATTTCTGCCCGATCAGCTGCTTGTTTAACACACCATACAGACGTTTGCTTTCATTGACATAACGCTCGGTGGCATAGGCTATACGCTCGGGTGCAAAGCGGCTAAAGTGATGGTTCTGCCCCAGCATCGGGCCTAAGCCACCCATTTGCCACATCAGCCACTGCTCCACCTCTACCCGCTCGAGCTCATCTACCGGATAGAACATACCGGTTTTACGGCCCAGATATTGCAAGATTGCCCCCGATTCAAAAATCGAAATCGGCTGGCCATTCGGTCCATCCTGATCGACGATAGCTGGAATTTTATTGTTGGGAGAAATGCGCAGAAAATCTGGCTGGAACTGGTCGTTTTCAAGGATGTTAATCGGGAAAATCTGGTATGGCAGCGCCATTTCTTCTAAGGCAATCGTAATTTTATGACCATTGGGCGTGCCCCAATAATAAAGATCAATCATGTGTATATCCTTGCGCTCTTGTCGTTGTCATGTGTTATTGCTCTGCCGTTAAAGATACGAGATAAGCCTGAGCAGGGCAACTGTTGTCACATAAAAATTAAACACCAGAGATGACCCGCAGCTGTTCGAAAGTCACCGGGCTTTTATCATGCAAAGTATGCTGAGCTGCTCAACATACCGAACGATCATTATGTCAAAATATTAGTGACCTCATAAACTGTAGTCACAAAAAAAGCACTGCTGGGCAGTGCTTTTTTGATTCGGAGATGCTTACTTTTTCTTTTTCGGTCCAAGCAGCATACCCATTTGACGACCTTCCATTTTTGGCGCCTGTTCAACTACACCATATTCAACTACGTCAGCTTCAACTTTTTGTAATTGAGCCAAACCTAACTGTTGGTGAGCCATTTCACGACCACGGAAACGCAGTGTGATTTTGACTTTGTTGCCTTCTTCAAGGAATTTGATAATTGCACGCAGTTTTACGTTGTAGTCACCTACATCGGTTGCTGGGCGC
Organism: Acinetobacter sp. YH12132; assembly: GCF_013418645.1. Taxonomy (NCBI): domain Bacteria; kingdom Pseudomonadati; phylum Pseudomonadota; class Gammaproteobacteria; order Moraxellales; family Moraxellaceae; genus Acinetobacter; species Acinetobacter sp. YH12132. The sequence goes on along the minus strand of NZ_VPBR01000010.1, from coordinate 58,824 downwards.
AATTTAATTTCTTTTACCTGCACTTGATGCTGCTTTTTCTTGGCATCTTTTTGCTTTTGCTTCAGGTCAAACAAGTGCTTGTTGTAATCCATGATTTTACAAACAGGCGGCTCTGCATTTGCCACAATCTCAACGAGGTCAAGATCTGCATCCTCTGCAGCACGCAATGCTTCCGCTAAAGAAACAATTCCTTTTTGTTCACCATCCGCTGCAACGAGGCGTACTTCTTTTGCACGGATCTCGTCATTAATTGCAGGGCGGTTACTCTTAGCACCTTGTTGTTGGTTACGGTCAGGCTGTTTAATCTTTCTTACTCCACAATGTACCGGCCGCGTTCGGCAACGGCTGCTTTTACTAGGTCAACGAAAGCATCAATTGACATAGTACCCAAATTTTTTCCTGAGCGGGTACGCACGTTCACTGTACCTTCCTCTACTTCACGGTCGCCAAGAACCAGCAAGTAAGGAATACGCTCTAAAGTACGTTCACGAATCTTAAAGCCGATTTTCTCATTTCTCAAGTCAGAAATCGCACGAATACCGTTTTCTTTCAGTTTCTCGACGACTGACCCACAGGCTTCAGCTTGCGCGTCGGTAATATTCATTACACAGGCTTGTGTTGGCGATAACCAAGGTGGCATAAAGCCTGCATAATGCTCAATAAGTATACCAATAAAACGCTCAAAACTTCCAAGAATCGCACGGTGTAACATTACCGGCTGATCACGGTCGTTATCTTCCGTCACATAAGAAGCATCTAAACGTTCTGGCAAGTTAAAGTCACACTGAATGGTACCGCACTGCCATACACGGCCTAAGCAGTCTTTCAATGAGAATTCAATTTTCGGACCATAGAATGCGCCTTCACCCGGCTGTAGTTCCCAGGCCAGACCCGCTGCATCCAAAGCATCGGCCAGTGATTTTTCTGCCAGATCCCACAGTGCATCATCACCCACACGTTTTTCAGGACGAGTCGATAACTTCATTTGCACATCTTCAAAGCCAAAGTCTTTGTAGACATCTAAGGTTAACTGAATAAAGTCAGCAACCTCTTGGCCAATCTGCTCTTTGGTACAGAAAATATGCGCATCATCTTGAGTGAAACCACGTACCCGCATAATACCGTGCAATGAACCCGATGGCTCGTTACGGTGACATGAACCAAATTCTGCCAGACGGATTGGTAAATCACGATACGACTTTAGGCCCTGGTTAAACACCTGCACGTGACATGGGCAGTTCATTGGCTTCACTGCGTAGTTACGGTTTTCAGAATGCGTGGTAAACATGTTTTCCGCATAGTTCGCGGCATGACCCGATTTTTCCCATAAGGTGAAATCGACCACCTGCGGAGTACGGATTTCCTGATAACCGTTGTCCTGCTGCACTTTACGCATGTACTGTTCCAGCACCTGGTAAATGGTCCAGCCATTTGGATGCCAGAACACCATACCCGGCGCTTCTTCCTGCATATGGAACAGGTCTAAGGCTTTACCAATTTTACGGTGGTCACGCTTTTCTGCTTCTTCAATACGTTTGATGTAGGCAGCCAGCTGTTTTTTGTCAGCCCAAGCGGTACCGTAAATCCGTTGCAGCTGCTCGTTCTTGGCATCACCGCGCCAGTAAGCACCCGAGATTTTGGTCAGCTTGAACGATTTTAAGAATTTGGTATTTGGTACGTGCGGACCACGGCACATATCCAGATAGTCCTGATGGTAGTACAGGCCCATTTGAGTTTCTTCAGGCATGTCTGCAATCAGGCGCAGTTTGTATTCTTCGCCACGCGCAGTGAACTCAGCAATAACTTCATCACGCGGGGTCATTTTTTTCACAACATCGTAGTCCTGGTCGATGAGCTTTTTCATACGCTCTTCGATGGCCGCCATGTCATCTAAAGTAAATGGACGTGGCATCCAGATGTCATAGTAGAAACCTTCTTCAATGACCGGACCAATCACCATTTTTGCTTCAGGGAACAATTGTTTTACCGCATGGCCCACCAGGTGCGCACAAGAGTGACGAATAATTTCGACCCCTTCTTCGTCTTTCGGTGTGATGATTTGTAAGGTGGCATCTTCGGTAATTAAATCGCAGGCATCGACCAGACGATCGTTCACACGACCTGCCACAGTATTTTTGGCAAGACCCGGGCCGATGCTTTGTGCAACTTCCATCACAGATACGGCTTGATCAAATTGTTTTTGATCACCATTCGGCAAAGTGATAATTGGCATAGAAAATCCTTAAGGAGTGATGCCCCGTACCATGGAGCATGTCACCGCGAGATTATGATCGAGGAGAACCTCAAAAGATAAAAAACGGCGGTAAATAAAAAAATCGACTAGAATTTTACACGTCTTGGCGCGGTGATTAAACCTTTTCTCCGAGAAAATTCAAATTAAGCCTCGTGTTTATGCTTAATTTTTTCCGATTTAAAAAAATGTGCTGCATGGGCCAATTTTATTTCCGGATTTACCGGTCAAACGGATGATGTGGCTTTTTATATGCTGATCTGGCCAATCTATCTGCAACTGCCATCATCAGCTACACCCAGATAAAAAAGAAATATCTCCATACAATTTTACCGGATCAAAAAAGGTTTATATTTCAGGTGATAGCGTGCCTATTCAGCAGCAATACCGCTCACTCGACTAAAGAATAACTGCAAGCCTGCACTGAAATGAATATCTTTAAACCAGAGAAACAATAAATATGATTAGGGAGTAATAATAATGGTTAGCGCATATGATCAATTGCCGCGTACCCCTGCCAATTTCGTGGCCTTGTCTCCACTGAGATACCTTGAACGCGCTGCTTATATCTACCCGCATCAGGACGCCATTATTCACGGTAAACGCCGCATTACCTGGCGAGAAAAATATCAACGCTGCCGCCAGTTTGCCCATCAGCTACAACAGCTGGGGGTCGGCAAGAATGATACCGTGTCCACCCTACTCCCGAACGTACCAGCCATGCTGGAAGCACATTTCGCCGTACCAATGGCAGGCGCCGTCCTCAATACCCTCAACACCCGGCTCGATGCCAAAAGTCTGGCCTTTATGCTGGAACATGCCGAATCCAAAGTGTTACTGGTTGATCCGGAATTTTCTGCCGTGGCCAAAGAAGCGCTGGCGTTGGTGCCACAAGAGATTTTTGTGATTGATGTTGAAGATGAGCTGTATGAGCAGTGCTTTACTGCCCCGATTGGCCAGATTGAATATGAAGACTGGCTGGCTGAAGGCGATGCCAATTTTGAATGGTCACTTCCACAAGATGAATGGGATGCGATTAGCCTGAACTATACCTCTGGCACCACCGGCAACCCGAAAGGCGTGGTCTATCATCATCGTGGGGCTTATATCAATGCCGCCAGTAATATTATTGCCTGCGGTATGACCCCACGTGCCACCTATTTATGGACCTTGCCACTGTTCCACTGCAACGGCTGGTGTTTTGCTTGGACCATGGCAGCCAATGGCGGTACCAATATCTGCCTACGTAAAGTCGATCCTGAGCTGATTTTTAAACTGATTGCTGAACATAAAGTTGATTACTTCTGCGGCGCACCGATTGTACTGTCGATGCTGATTAATGCTCCGGAACAGCAACAGATCAAAATTGAGCATCGCGTAGAAGTGATGGTGGCCGGTGCTGCACCACCTGCGGCGATTATTGAAGGGATGCGTAATCTGGGCATTAACGTGACCCATGTTTATGGCTTAACTGAAACCTATGGCCCATCGGCGCTATGTGCATCACAAGCTGGCTGGTCTGAGCTGACTATTCAGGAACAGGCGCAATTGCATTCACGCCAAGGCGTGCCGTATCCGCTGCAAGATGGCATGAAAGTCCTCGACCCGGAGACCATGCAACCGGTACCGAACGATGGCGAAACCATGGGCGAAATTATGTTCCGTGGCAATATCGTGATGAAAGGCTATTTAAAAAATCCGGAAGCGACGGCCGAAGCCTTTGCCGGCGGCTGGTTCCATACCGGCGACCTGGCCGTTTGCCAGCCGGACGGCTATGCCAAAATTACCGACCGCTCCAAGGATGTGATTATTTCCGGCGGTGAAAATATTTCCTCGCTGGAAGTTGAAGAGGTGTTGTATCAGCACCCTGCGGTCCTCACCGCGGCAGTGGTGGCCAAACCGGATCCGCGCTGGCAGGAAGTGCCGTGCGCCTTTATTGAAATTAAAGAAGGTAAAACCGTGACCGAAGATGAAATCATTGCCTTCTGCCAGCAGCATCTGGCGCGCTTTAAAGTGCCAAAAGAAGTGGTGATTACCGAGATTCCTAAAACCTCGACCGGCAAATTACAGAAGTTTGTATTACGTGAATGGGCCAAAGAACGCGCTGTCGGCGAGTTCGGTTAAAGCCAGCCGAGATGTTGATGCGGGTCACAGTGCCCGTTTTCACATCAGTCACCCAAAAATGAACCGCAATAAAAAACGACTCCATCGAGTCGTTTTTTATGGCTTCAGACCAGATGAAGTCTGATCCGCTTAATTGTCAGATAATAGCGCCACTTGCTGCACATAGTTAAACAATTTTAACTTGGACGCTTCCAGTTCTGCTTCCGGCATTTCCACTTTCAAATCACGGTGAATGCGCAACACATGCTGACGCAGAGTATGTCGCTCTGCCGCATTATAGGTTTTGCAAAAGTCATTAATCACCGGATCGCCATCTTTAATAATCCGCTCGACCCAGCGTTGCAGCTGCGCGGTTTTCTTGGCACCCTGCTGCGGGGTTAAATAAGACAGAATTACCGATTCATCTTCATTGCGCAGCAGTTTCCCAATCCGCTGGAACTGACGGCGACGCGCCTCATGCGAACTGATATTCTGCACTTCAATGAGTGCATCAATTAAACGCTCATCTACAGGAAGCTTTTGAATTTGCTTCGGGTTCAGTTGAGCCAACTGCTCGCCCAAAGCCGCCATACGCTGTACGGCTTTTTTCTGTTCAGTTTTACTTGCACGTCCTTCTAAAGATTCGAAATCATCTTCGGTAAAACGGTGCGGTCGACGTGCCACGATTAATCTGCCTCGTAAAATTTTGCTGCAAAAAGTGTCTGAATTTCAGATAAAGCTTGTTCTTCATCTGCACCTTCAATCACTAAACGTAAAGTTGTGCCCTTACCTGCGCCGAGCATGAGCAGGGACATGATATTTTTTGCATCAACCAACTTGTCACCTTTGCCAATTTGAATGGACGAACGGAATTTCGTGGTGACTTCAATCAGTTTGCCTGATGCACGCGCATGTAAACCTAGTTTATTAATTACGTCAACAGTTGTGTCAATCATGACCAGTGCTTCATTTCCCGGTGTAAGACTTGAATAGACCATTGTGCCTCAAGTGCCTTTTTTAGTCTATCCACCATATAAACAGATCGGTGCTGCCCACCGGTACAGCCAATAGAGATGGTCATATAATGACGATGCCCTTCTGCAAATGCAGGCAGCCATTTATTTAAAAACTGATAAATATCCTGGAACATTTCATTGGTCTGTTCATGCTGTTCCAGAAACTGTTGCACCGGCTCATCCAGCCCGGAATATTTGCGCAAAGACAGATCCCAATGTGGGTTCGGCAAATGCCGGATATCAAAGACATAGTCGGCATCCAGCGGAATACCATACTTGTAGCCAAAAGATTGTAAAATCACAATCAGCTTATCGGTCTGGCCCAGCTTCGACAGCAAGGTGTGTTTTAAGTCATGCACACTCTTGTCGGTGGTATCAATGTGCACCGTGGAGCGCAGCTGAATCGGCATAAGCAGGACTTTTTCTTCCTGAATGCATTGATGCAGACTTTTAAACCGGCTGGCCAGAGGATGCGGACGGCGCGAAGCACTAAAGCGGGTGATCAGCTCCTGATCTTGGGCAGTCAGATAAATAATATCGACCGAGCCATGACCTTGCAGCTGTTCAAACACCTGGTCAAATTCCTGCAAATTGGCGCGGGTACTGCGTACATCGACCCCTAGCGCCAGCTGTTCCAGATTATTTTCCAGATCAAGCTTGGCCACAATTTCGGGCAGCAATGCCAGAGGAAGGTTATCAATACAGTAATATCCGAGGTCTTCGAGAACCTGCAAAGCCGAGGATTTTCCTGAACCTGATTGTCCGGTCACAATCAAAATACGCTTCATGACAAGGCTGTCCTTTCCATTGCTGAGCTATGCAGTCGGTTTGATCTGCATATTATCAATTAAGCGGGTGCTTCCCAATTTTGCCGCCACGAACAAAACAATCTCTTGATTAAATTCATCAATTTTTTGCAGTTCAGGTGTACGTGCCTCTACATAGTCCACAACAAAGCCGGCCTGCGTCAATGCTGCCTTAATATTCGCTAACACTTCTGACAGCTTTTCACCCTGTTGCAGTGCCTGTTCAGCATTTTTCAGGCTTTGATAAATTACTGGTGCCGTTTTACGTTCCTGTTCACTTAAATAACCGTTACGTGAACTGAGCGCCAGACCATCCTCTGCCCGGACAATTGGCACGCCAATCACTTCCAGTGGAATATTCAGGTCACGTACAAACTGACGGATCACCGCCAGCTGTTGATAATCTTTTTGGCCAAAGAAGGCATAGTTCGGCTGCACAATATTAAACAGCTTGGTCACCACCACCGCGACACCATCAAAATGTCCCGGACGCTGCAAACCACACAGGTCTTCGGTAATTTCAGACACACTGATGTTGGTTAAACGCGGGCTTTTGCCATACATTTGCTCGACAGAAGGTGCAAATACGATGTCACAACCGGCTTCTGCCAGCAATTGACTGTCTTGTTCCAAGGTCCGTGGATAGTTGTCAAAGTCTTCATTTGGACCAAACTGAATCGGGTTCACGAAGATGCTGACCACCACCACATCACATAATTGACGCGCTTCACGCACCAGGCTCAGATGGCCTTCATGCAAATTGCCCATGGTCGGGACAAAACCAATAATTTTACGCGCTGCACGTGCAGGATTTAATGAGGCTGCCAATCCCTGAATCGTGGTTTCTGTTTTCATGTTTTACAACTCAACTTGGAAAGTTTGTTCACGTGCCGGGAAAGAACCGTCTTGTACCGCAGCATGATAGGCTTTGAAGGCATCTAAAATGGCTGTTTCACCAGACTGCTCTTTCATAAAGTTCCGTACAAATTTGGCAACGCGGCCAAACGTCAGACCCAGCATATCTTGCACCACCAGCACCTGACCATCGGTGTCTGCACCGGCACCAATTCCAATTACCGGAATATGCGGGAACAGGGCGCTAATTTCCTGACCAAGCTGCGCCGGTACACATTCCAGCAATAACAGCGCAGCACCGGCATCAACCACCGCCTGACAGTCGGCAATCAACTTGTCCGCCGCTTCACGGGTACGCGCCTGGAGTTTATAACCGCCAAAAACATGTACCGATTGCGGCGTCAGGCCCAAATGCACACACACTGGAATTCCGTTACGGGTCAGCACTTCTACGGTTTCAGCCAGCCAGGCACCACCTTCCATTTTGACCATTTGCGCACCGGCCTGCATCACGGTTTTCGAGCTTTGCAGTGCATCATTCAAGGTGGCATAACTCATAAATGGCAGATCGGTCATGATAAAGGCATGCTGATTGCCACGACGCACTGCTGCCGTATGATAGGCCATATCTTCAACGGTCACCGGCAAGGTAGAGTCACGGCCCTGAATCGACATCCCCAGCGAGTCGCCAATTAAAATACTATCAATTTCAGCAATTTCCATTGCCTTGGCCATACTCGCATCATAACAAGTCAGGCAGGAGAATTTGCGACCATCGGCTTTAAATTGTCTTAAGTCACTGAGACTAATCATGGAGATGTTCCTCTAGGAAAAGCATAGAACATGCTAAAAATCACTTTAAATATTTGCCCAGTGTTCATGGTCCAGCACATCCAGTGCGGGCTGTTGAATGAACGGCAAGTCTTTTAATAATTGCGTATGCACACGCAGTTCGGGGTCTAAATCCAGTAATGGAATCACCACGAAATCGCGTTCTAAAACGCCGACATGCGGCACAGTCAGACGTTCATGCTGAATCTGCTCCTGTCCATAGAGGAGTAAATCCAGATCGAGCGTGCGTTCACCCCAATGGCGTAAACGCACCCGTCCGGCTTCCTGCTCAAAACGTTGCAGCTGATCCAGCAATTCCAGCGCCGGTAAATCTGTACGCAGCTGTACCACCGCATTTAAATAATTCGGCTGGTCTTGTGGCCCCATCGGCGGACTTTGATACAGTTTAGAGGTTTTGACCTGACCCAACGTCGCCAGCTTGTGCACAGCTTCGGTCAGAATCTGGCGTGAATCGCCCAGGTTACTGCCCAGGCCAATATAAGTCACCCTACTCATTGTGTTGGCCCGAAAATAACCTGACTTAAATCCCGTTGTACCCGCTTGCGCTTCAGAATTGGATGGTCTGCACCAATCCCCGAGCCATTGCTTGATGATGTTGATGCAACCTGGGCACGGGCATCTTCCTGCTGTTTGGCTTTACGGGCACGGCGGCTGCGTGGCTCCGGCTCATTCACCAGCGGTTCAATTTCGGCGGTCTGCGCGGCATTCAGCTGCTGCTCCAGATGTTCTTCCTGTGCAGCTTTGCGACGGCTCTTGGCCCGCTGACGGTTGTACTGGCCAATGGCACGTTCTTTTTCATCGGTGCTCATGGTCTGGTACTGATCCCACCACGTACCCATCTCTTGAGTCTGGGCATCGCCAGATCTTTCACGCAGCAGCAAAAAGTCGAAACCGGCACGGAAACGCGCATGGTTGGACAAGGCAGCAATTTGCTGAGGTTTTGGATTCAGCAAACGGGTTTGCATTTCCCAGACTTCACGAATAAAGGTTTCAGCAAAACGCGGAATCACCGTGCGGGTGGCCTGACGTTTCAGCACATCCAGTCCAGCCTGGGCACGCGCTTCTGCCGGAATTACCCCTTTGGATAGATAAAAATCACAGCGCTCTAAAAATGGCTTCCACAGCAGCACCGCATAGAAAAAGGCCGGGTTGATGGTTTTGCCAATCGCAATGCGCTGATCGGTATTTTTTGCAGCCAGTTCAATAAAGGGTGTGATGTCCGGCTTGATGTCGGCAAAAAGCTGACGCCAGATACCGAAGTCGATTAGCATCGGCAAGACGCGATTTAAATGCCCCATGGTGAACAGTTTTTGCGATTCATCATACAGACGGTGCGGAGAAACATCGCGCAGCAACTGAGTCATTTCCGGAGTAAAAATCTCCAGAATGGCCGGATCAATATTGAAATTCAGCTTGGCCGCAAAACGTAAGGTCCGCAGCATCCGCACCGGATCTTCTTCAAAACGGACGGTCGGATCACCGAGCAGACGCAAGGTTTTGGATTTAATGTCATCAACTGCATGACAGAAATCCAGCACGATTCCTTTACGTGGCTGGTAATACAAAGCATTGATACTGAAGTCACGACGGGCAAAATCCTGCTCAATCGTGCCCCAGTTATTGTCTCTTAAAATCATGCCCGCAGCAGAGGTCACCGCTCTTTTCGGCGGTGCACGGAAGGTAGCAACTTCCACCAGTTCACGTCCAGAATAGACATGAGCCAGCTCAAAGCGGCGTCCGATAATGCGACAGCGGCGTCCGAACACCTCTTTGACCTGAGATGGCGTGGCATTGGTCACGGCATCAAAATCCTTCGGATTCAGGCCCAACATCAGGTCACGAACACCACCACCAACGATATAAGCTTCATAGCCAGCTTTGGTTAAAGCATCAATAACATCTAGAATGTAAGCAGGTAATTGCGTGGTTGATAAACCACATTTTGACGCGCGCAAAGTTTGCAAAAGACGCTGTCTCCTACGTCTGAACGTAAAATAGATTAGATGACGCTAATCATATCTCTAACACAATCAAAGGGCAATTTGATTATCTCAATACTCGGGCCCGGCTGATGCGGTGTTGGCCGATGATCAGACCCGATTAAATACCCAGCCGGTGCCGGTTTTTGGCCAATAATGCCGGTCCAATCCCTTTGACCAGCTGTAAATCTTCAATCCGTTTGAATTTTCCATGCCGATTGCGGTACTCAATAATGGCTTCCGCCTTCTTTTGTCCCACGCCAGATAATTGCTGTAATTGCGCGGCTGTTGCCATATTCAGATTAATTTTTTCACTGCTGCCTGCGCTAGCTGAACGGGGTTGGGAAGTCTTCGTAGAAGCCGACGGGCTTAAGCGGGCATCAATCGCCTCTTGTTCGGCCTTCCATTGCAGATAACGCGCATCATAATTTTCTGCCTGCGCATTTTGCAGCGCGAAAAAGCTACAAAACACGCAGAACATTAACGCCAGTTGAATTAGAGCTTGAGCGTGTTGAAATCTTATTCTTCTTGTCATGGTCACTCTGTCATTTTAATTGTTGTTTTGCCTGCTCCCACAGCTGATCCATTTCAGCCAACGACACCTGTTCTATATTTTTATGCTGCTGTTGTAACTGCTGTTCAATGAAAGCAAAGCGGGTTCTAAATTTATGTACGGTACTCAGCAAAGCCATTTCGCTGGACAGATTCAGTTTACGGCCAACATTAATTAAAGAGAATAAACAGTCACCCAGCTCATCCAGAATTTCGTCGGAATTTTGCCGATCCACCGCCTGTTTCAACTCCTGCAACTCTTCATCGACTTTTTGCATCGCACCAGTGACATCGGGAAAATCAAAGCCAATCTGCGCGACATTGTGCTGTAACTGCTGTGCCTGCTGAATGGCCGGGCCATGTTTGACCTCAGATAAGCGCGATGCAGGTTTGCCGGCTTTTTCCTGCTGTTTAATCTGCTGCCACAATGCACTGACATCTTCCGGGCTTAAGGCCGCAAACTGCTCGGGCTGAAATACATGCGGATGACGGCGAATCATTTTATCGGTAATGGCCTGCACCACATCCTGAAAGTCAAAAGCACCCTGCTCGCTATACATTTGCGACTGGAATACCACTTGCAGCAATAGATCACCCAGTTCTTCTTTAACGTCCTGAGCATGACCACTGCGCACGGCCGCTTCGACTTCATAGGCTTCTTCAATTGCATACCTGGTCAGCGATTCTGGGGTCTGCTTCTGGTCCCATGGGCATTGCTCACGAAGCTGTTTCATCACTGCCAATAACTGATCCATGCCGATTTCTACCTTCTTTAACCATCATCTACATAAAAATATTTGCTATGCTCTCAACAGAACAACACTTTGAAAAACAAAAACACAAGGAGTTAGCCACATGCACAGTATCTTCATTAGTGGTGCAGCACAAGGCATTGGTGCAGCAGTGGCCCGCTTATTTTATCAGGCGGGTTATAAAGTCGGAATTTATGATTTAAATGTTGCACAGGCCGAGCAACTGGCGCAGCAGCTGGGTCCCAATGCGCAAGCCGGCGGGCTGGATGTCGCGGATTATGCACAGTGGCAAACGGCTTTGGCGCGTTTTGTAGACTGGGCTGGCGAGCTGAATATTTTAGTCAATAATGCCGGTATCTTATATTCGGGTGCTTTTGAAGACACCGAGATTCAGGCGCATCAGCGTACCATGCAGGTTAATGTCAATGGGGTGCTAAATGGCTGTCATGCCGCACTGCCTTATTTAAAACAGGCGACTTTTGCCCGGGTGGTGAACCTGTCATCAGCTTCGGCCATTTATGGACAGGCCGATCTGGTGTCGTATTCGGCCAGCAAATTTGCGGTACGCGGTATAAGCGAAGGGCTGGATGTTGAATGGCAAAAATACGGTATCCGGGTGCTGGATGTGATGCCTCTGTTTGTACAAACCGCCATGGTCAAAGATATGGATGCCGGCACCATCCAAAATATGGGGGTACATTTAAGCGTGGAAGATGTGGCCGATGAAATTTTCAGTTGTGTTACGCGAAAAAGCTCGCTATTTACCGCCACTCATCAGCCGGTCGGATTAAAAAGCAAATTCCTGTTTACCCTGTCACGCCTAAGCCCGCAGTGGGTGAATCGTTATAGCAATATGTTGCTGGCACGGCGTCCAGACTAGAAACTGATGGCCATAAAAAAGCCCGAATCTGATTCGGGCTTTTTTGTATCAAGCGACAAACCGCTTAACCGCGTTTAAATTTCTTCTCGGCTTTCTTAAACTTCTGTACATAACGACGACGACGCGCAGCAGTACGTTCATCCACCTGTGATTTACGTCCTTCAAACGGGTTCTCAGAGGTTTTAAATTCAATCTTCACCGGAGTTCCTTCCAGCTTATAGACCTTACGGAACACGTTTTCCAGGTAACGACGATAATCGGCCGGGGTTTTATCCACCTTGTTACCGTGAATTACAATCGTTGGCGGGTTCTGGCCTCCCATGTGTGCATAACGCATTTTAATGGCACGACCCTGCACTTTTGGCGGATGGTGCGCTTCAGTTGCATCATTCAGAATCTGAGTCAGTTTGGCTGGTGATACTTTTAAGCGCGAAGACTCATAAGCACGATGAATCGATGGATAAAGATCACCCACCCCAGTGCCATGCAGCGCTGAAATCAGGTGAATACGCGCCCAAGGAATAAAGTCAAAGCGGCGCTCGACATCCAGCTTACACTGCTTGCGATCATATTCAGACATGTTGTCCCATTTATTGATCGCAATCACCATGGCACGGCCAGCTTCCAGCGCATAACCAATCAGGTGCAGGTCCTGCTCGACAATCCCTTCACGCGCATCGACCACCACAACCACCACGTTGGCATCTTTCATCGCCTGCAAGGTTTTTACAATCGAGAATTTCTCGATCATTTCATCAACCTTGCCTTTACGGCGTACACCGGCAGTATCAATCAGGGTGTATTTACGCCCTTCACGCTCAAACGGAATATAGATCGAGTCACGTGTTGTGCCCGGCTGGTCAAAAGCAACCACGCGCTCTTCACCCAGCAAACGGTTCACCAGCGTCGATTTACCCACGTTTGGACGACCAATAATCGCTAGACGCAGACCCGTGTCTTCATCACGCTCTTCCGGGTTTTCATCTTCCGGCACATCTTGCAGTACTTCTTCCAGCATCTGCTGAACACCGCGACCATGGCTGGCGGCCACTTGCATTGGCTCGCCCATCCCCAGTTTAAAGAATTCAACCAGCGCGGCTTCTGCATGTACGCCATCGACCTTGTTGGCCACCAGAAAGACTTTTTTACCCAGCGTACGCAGTTCACGGGCAATCTGCTCATCCGAAGCCAGCAGACCGGCACGCGCATCGACCACGAAGATGATCATATCGGCTTCATGGATGGCGGTTTTCGACTGCTCGGCCATGTAAGAATCGATACCACCTTCAGATTCGCCAATACCGCCGGTATCGACCACGATGAAGGATTTATTCTGATAGGTCGCATCACCATATTTACGGTCACGCGTCAGGCCGGCAAAGTCTGCGACCAGAGCATCACGACTCTTGGTGATCTGGTTAAACAACGTTGATTTTCCGACGTTCGGACGACCAATGAGCGCAATTACGGGTTTCATAGATTAACCTTTATTTGAGATCAGTCCACTACACGGGTCTGAACATCAGAAACAAATGGGAAGAAAAAATTTCAGTCAAAGACCTGAATAAAAACACGGGGCATTGAACATTCAATCACCCCGCGTTAAAAAATACGGAAATTGTCGCCTAGTTTAACATAAGGCAACAAAAAGTTAACGGTTCTGCCAAATGCTGAATGCACCCTTTTGCGTACCAACATATAACTGGTTGTCGATGACACGTAAAGAACGCACTTCACCGCTGGTTTTGGCGCGACCAATCAGCTGACCGTTGCTCGGGTTAAACAGATGCAAGACACCATCCATATCTCCCACCACCAGGTCCTGACCCAGCATTACCGGGTTACTTAAACGACGGTTAAGCAACTGGTCATTTTCCCACAGCTTCTGGCCACTGGTAATTTCATAAGCCACTAAACGGCCATCGGCACTGGCGACAAAAACCCCATTGCCGACCACTTCCGGACGTTTGGTGCTGCTCAGGTCTTCGCTCCAAACCACTTGCTGTGAAGCCAGATCAGTGACGGTCACCTGGCCCTGGAAGCTGGTAGTGACCAGGAACTGGCCCGCTACTACCGGATCGCCATCAATATCATTTAAACGCTGAATATCGGAGCGACCTTCACTGATGGCCACACGGCGCTGCATACGCGGCGTACCGGTCACCACATCAATTGCATAAATATAAGCATTGGCGGTTGCTACCAGCACGGTACGCGGATCAACCGCTACCGGTGCAGCGCTACCACGCAGGCTAAACTGGACATTCGGCAAATTGTAAGTCCACATTTGCTGGCCAGTCGCCAGGTTATGCGCATAGACAATACCATCATTGCTGATAGTCACCACACGGTTGGCATGCACCAGCGAAGGTGCCAGAATAGCCCCAGTCAATTGTGCGGTCCACTTTTTCTCACCTGTGGCCTGATCCAGTGCAAACAGTTGGCCTTTCTGATTCCCAACAATCACCAGACCTTCTGCCGCTTCTACACCTGAGCTCAGCCCCTGTTTGCTGACTTCGGTTTGCCACAAACGCTGCTTGCCACGATAGGCCGCCACTTCACCTTTAGGATCAATACTAAATACTACGCCATTATCGACATCTAGCTGTAAACGCAGCGGATCTTCTTCAGCAGTCGATGAGGTGTTTTGAGAAAATACAGGCACCAGGGTTTTGGCCTGTTGCAGTTTTGGCAAAGGATTCGGTTTTACTTTTTCAACTTTAATGCTGTTGCTTGAACAGCCAGCCAATGCAAGGCTTAAAACAGTTAGTGCAAACGGGATCTTATATTTTCTATTCATTCAGTTTCATCCACTTGTGTGTCGATTACAGGACGTTCAATTTCAGGATCATCAACTAAAACGCCGACACTTTCGAGTTTAATTTGTAAAATTTGACGTTCCTGTTGACGTTCAAGTAACGCATTCCATGCGTTCTGATACGCTTTTTTGGCATTTTCAATATCGTTTTTCGCCACGTACACATCACCACGCGCTTCTTCAGCTGTTGCTTTAAAGGCAGGATCGTTGACGGCAGACAAGGTTTTCAGTGCCTCATCATATTTCTTTTGTGCCAATTGCGCATAGGCCAAACGCAGTTTTAATACCTGCATTAAGCCGGCATCATCGACTTTAGAATTTTCAACTTTCTTTAAGGCTTTTTCTGCACCGGCATAATCGCCCTGATCATAGGCCAGTTTCGCCATTAAGAACTGGGTCTGAATGGCCTGGACGGAATCTGGTGCTTCTTTCACAATCTTATCGGCCGTGGTCGACAGATTCTGGAAAGCTTTGTCATCGCCTTCAGCCGCACGCGCCTCGTCCATCAGTTGCTGGACTTTGGCGGTGTTGGTCTGATCTTCAGCCAGGTTTTTCTTCTGCCAGTATTGCCATCCGAAAAAGGCAATCAGCGCAATCAAAATCCCGCTAATAATTGCAGAACCATATTTCTTAGCGAATGATTTTAAATGATCAAGTTGTTCATCATCACTTAATGCGCTCATTGAATTACCCTTTTCCTTATATTCTTTGGCTTATTTTGAAGAAAATTTTTCAATCATAAATGGCACAATCTCTGCCACAGCTACATCCAACTGCTCGGCAGTGGCCAGTTCTTTAACGGCGAAGCGCTGGTTTTCCCACTCACGCTCACCCAGAATTAAAGCATACAGTGCACCCGACTGGTCGGCTTTTTTCATCTGGCTTTTCATCGAGCCTTGTGAGCCGACTTTCAGGCGAATGGCACTACCACTGGCTTCAAGCTGGTCACGAATCTGCTCTGCCAGCACCAGTGCTTTACCTTGTGATGCCGGATCGGCCACCAGGAATACTTCACAATCGCGGCTTGGGCTGTTGTCTTCGACCTGTTCCAATAGAAGCAATAAACGCTCCATGCCCATGGCAAAACCAACTGCCGGAACCGACTGTTCTGGCTTGCCTTTTAACTGCCCCACCAGACCATCATAACGGCCGCCGGCACACACTGTCCCCTGTGAACCCAAATGGGTGGTGGTCCATTCAAATACAGTTTTGTTGTAATAATCCAGACCACGGACCAATTTTTGATTAATCACGAAGCTGACACCGGCATCAGTCAGATACTGCTGCAACAGGGCAAAATGCGCCATGGTGTCTTCACCCATAAAGTCGTGAAGTTTTGGTGCATTTTCCAGGATGCTTTGAGTTTTGGCATCTTTAGAGTCCAGAATACGCAGCGGGTTGGTGCTTAAACGGCGCTGAGAATCTTCATCGAGATCGGCTTTGTGCGTTTCCAGGAATTCAACCAAGGCAGCGCGATATGCAGCACGTTCGTCTGACTCACCTAAAGTATTCAGTTCAAGTTGAACTTTATCTGCAACGCCCATACGTTTCCATAAACGCGCGGTCATTAAAATCAGCTCGGCATCCATATCTGGTGTAGCGACACCAAAAGTTTCCACACCAAACTGATGGAACTGGCGATAACGGCCTTTTTGCGGTTTTTCATAACGGAACATTGGGCCGATATACCACACGCGAGGCGTTGCACCGCGCAGCAGGTTATGCTCAAGCATGGCACGTACACAGCCTGCCGTACCTTCCGGACGTAAAGTCAATGACTCTGGCGGATTGCCTTTGTCCAGGAAAGTGTACATTTCTTTTTCAACGATATCGGTTGCATCACCAATGGAACGCTTGAACAGATGGGTCTGCTCAACCATCGGCAAACGGATTTGCTGATAACCATAAGCATCCATAAGACTGGACAGATGCTGTTCCAGACGTCTCCAAGCCGGGGTCTGGGTTGGGAGAATGTCATTAAAACCTTTGATTGCGACGATTGAACTCATGATCTACTCAGAAAAACCTGTGCGAATAATCTCTTTTGACTTAGCTTCTTCAAGCTCTTTAACACGTTGACGAACCATTGTTTCGATTTCATCAACCAATTGATTGGTATCAATTAAATGGCTCTTTTCACCATTACGATACACCAGTGAACGCGGACTTGCACCTACCACGCCAATATCAGCTTCTTTGGCTTCGCCCGGACCGTTAACTTTACAGCCAATCACCGACACATCCATTGGAGTGCGGACATCTTCCAGACGCTCTTCCAACATCTGCATGGCTTTAATCACGTTAAATTCCTGACGTGAACAGCTTGGGCAGGCAATGAAGTTAATGCCATTAGAACGCAGGCCGAGCGATTTTAAAATATCAAAGCCAATTTTGACTTCTTCTTCCGGCTCTGCTGCCAGGGAAATACGCATGGTGTCGCCAATGCCTTCCATCAGCAGGCCACCTAAGGCAATCGCTGATTTCACCGAACCGGTCCGATAGATTCCCGCTTCAGTCACACCTAAATGTAGCGGATTATCAATTTGCTGCGACAGCAAACGATAGGCATCCATGGTTAAAAATACATTCGATGCTTTCACCGAGACCTTAAATTCCTGGAAATCCAGACGGTCTAAAATATCAATATGGCGCATGGCCGATTCAAGCAAGGCTGCACCGGTCGGCTCGCCGTATTTTTTTTGAATATCTTTTTCCAGTGAACCGGCATTGACCCCAATCCGCATGGAAATATCATGATGTTTGGCCGCAGCCACCACTTCACGGATTTTCGCTTCCGAACCGATATTACCCGGGTTAATCCGCAGACAGTCAGCACCGAAATCGGCCACAGCCAAAGCAATTTTATAGTCGAAGTGAATATCAGCCACCAAAGGAACAGAGACCTGCTTACGGATTTCACCAAAAGCCTGTGCGGCTTCCATGCTTGG
The DNA here is from genome assembly GCF_013418645.1 of Acinetobacter sp. YH12132. Taxonomy (NCBI): domain Bacteria; kingdom Pseudomonadati; phylum Pseudomonadota; class Gammaproteobacteria; order Moraxellales; family Moraxellaceae; genus Acinetobacter; species Acinetobacter sp. YH12132. The sequence continues at coordinate 41,012 of NZ_VPBR01000010.1, read as the reverse complement.
TACCGATACCCGCATGATGTCTGCACCAGCATCAACACAGCGCTGAATTTGCGCAACCGTTGCAGCGACATCACAGGTTTCGGTATTGGTCATACTCTGAATGCTGATTGGCGCATCACCGCCCACATAGACTGAACCGACACGAATTTTACGGGTTGGACGGCGTCGAATTGGATTCTCAATCATGATTTCGCTCTACTCTGTGCCATTAACGCGACAAACGGAATTCCGCTTTGCCATTGACGGTATATGGAGACAATGAAATATTTTCATTGTTTAGACTTAATGACACTGCGGTTGCATCATCTAAACGAATCTGAAATGGTGCCTCACCAGTTAAATTCAAGCTGGACGCCTGACGGCCAGTGGCCAGCACTTTCCCGGTCGAATCCACAATATGAACCGACGTCGGACGGTTAAAGCTTAAAGACAGCTGATCGCCGGTCACGGCACTGCTGTTGTCTAAATTAATAATTTCGACATCAGACATTGGCACAATATTCTGCTCGGTGTCGCTCGACTGCGAAGATGACCAGTTTTGCACGGCCGCGATGATAATCCAGATTAAGGCCAGTGCCACTACCGCCAGCGCAATACGCTTTAACCATTTGCGGTTACGGTCACGATTCGAGCCAGGCAGTTTGCCCATAATTTTAATTGGGGAATTATTCAGGGCATGATTCGGCAGCATGCCGGTATCATTGGCATAGATTTCATCAAAACGCTGGATGATACTGGTGGCATCGACTTTTAAGTATTTGGCGTAGGTGCGGTAATAGCCCTTGATAAAAGTCGCTTCAGGCAGTGACTTGTATTCATCCTGCTCCAGCGCCGTCAGGGTTTTGACCGGAATATTCAATTCTTGCGCCACATCTTCAAGCTCAAGCTTCTGATTTTGACGGATTTGACGCAGATACTCACCTGGGCGTTGGATATTTCCTAATGCATTGGGCGCTACATTTGTATTTGATTGCGGTGAATTAGGATTTACTTCCATACGGCCTCAGTACTGTGCTGTAATTGCAAATAACGTTGATATTCCTGGCTTTCAGGGAACAATGCCCGAAGCTGATTGACCAGCACCTGCTGTCCCAACTGATCGCCATTTGCTCGTGCAACACGGATCCCAATCCACAATGCACGCGCACCTTGATTTTTTTGTCCCACAGCACGCACAAACTGTTCATACATTCTGGATGCTGCAGGAGTCTGCTGGTTGAAATAAAAAATTTCCGCCAACTCTAACATTGAAACATAGGAGTCACGGTTCGCCTGCAGAGCCTGCTTGAATGATTTTTCAGCATTCGCCATATCGCCCAGTTTCAGGTAAATCCGCCCCACGTTTTCCAATGCACGAAAACGTTGATCATAACCGAGTGTTGCCCCGGCAATACTCAGCTGTTCAATGGCATCATTATAGCGTTCAACCTGATACAAATACGTACCATAGTTGTTACGCGCCTGCGCATTGTTCGGATCGGCAGAGATGGCACGCTTGAAATACGTATCGGCCTTCTCCAGATTCAGCTTGCTACCTTCTTGCTGTAGCAGCACGCCCATCATCATATTGGCCATAGAATCACGCGAATCTGTTTCCAGTGCCTGATCCAGGGCACGTTTGGCCGAGTCTAAATCACCCGATTTTAAATACTCGGCCGCCAGCTGGGTACGCACCTGAATTGCCTTTTCCGGATCTTTCGGACTTAAAGTAGGAGTTGTGGTTTGACAGCCGGTGCTCATCCATGCAGCCACACACAGTGTGCTGATGGTTGTGAATTTATACATCAACTTAGTCAATGGACCTCTCCCCCTAAATTTAATTATCCTTGAGAGCGCATAATTTCATTTCGCTCTGCAACTTTCTTTTTCCACTGTTCCGCACGACGGGTACGGTCTGCCACCTGTCCCACCAGCTGGCCACACGCGGCATCAATATCATCACCACGTGTCTGACGAATCGTACACACAAATCCGGCATCAGACAAAGTTTTTTGGAAAGAAATAATCCGGTTCCGGCTTGAACGGCCATATGGCGCATGCGGGAACGGGTTAAACGGAATTAAATTGATTTTGCTTGGCAGGTCTTTAAGCAGCTTGATCATCTCTTTGGCATGTTCAATGCTGTCATTCACGCCATCGAGCATGACATATTCAATGGTCACGTGCTTACGCGCACTTTCGTTGCCATCTTTTTTGATATAACGCTGGCAGGCTGCAATCAGCTGTTCCAGTGGATATTTCTTGTTGATTGGCACCAGCTCATTGCGCAGTTCATCGTTGGTGGCGTGTAAAGAAATCGCCAGCGCGACATCAATATCTTCAGCCAGCTGGTCAATTTTTGGCACTACACCCGAGGTCGACAGCGTTACACGGCGTTTTGACATGCCATAGGCGAAGTCATCCAGCATAATACGCATCGAGTTTAAAACTGCATCATAGTTCAGCAGCGGCTCGCCCATGCCCATCATCACCACGTTCGTCACCGAACGCTCACGCTCTGCAACCGGCACACCTTCCATATAGGAATAGTTGGCCATCCACAGCTGACCAATAATTTCAGCTTGGGTCAGGTCGCGCTGAAAGCCCTGTTTACCGGTTGAGCAGAATGAACAGTCCAGCGCACAGCCGACCTGTGAGGAAATACATAAAGTCTTACGCGAACCGGTTTTATCTTCCGCAGGAATCAGCACGGTTTCAACCAAGGAACCGGCACCATCACCGACACGGAACACCCATTTACGCGTACCATCTTTAGAATAGTTTTTATGCACCACATCGGGCGCTTTAATTTCACATATCTGTTCCAGTTTTGCGCGCAACTTGCCTGAAATATTGGTCATTTCGGCAAAATCGGTTACAAAATACTGGTGAATCCATTTCATCACCTGGCCGGCACGAAATTTCTTCTCACCTAAATCTTCGAAGAATTTTTCCAGCTCAGCACGCGACATGCCCAGTAAATTCACTTTCTGCACAGAAGTTGATTGCGCTGGAGTGGACAAAGATTGTTGCTGCTCATCAGATGTTGCAGATGAAGCGACCACTTCATTACTCATGTGTATTACCTAAATCATGTCTGAGGATGAAAGGAGATGCTCAAGATCTGAGCGAGGGATTATTCAGAGAATAAAAAAACCAGATAAGTATAATAACACTTATCTGGTTTGAATACTGCGTATTAACGAGTACGTGGAGCAATCTCAGTTTGAGCGAAGAAGTAGTTAACTTCACGGTCAGCAGATGCTACAGAGTCAGAACCGTGAGCAGCGTTTTCGTCGATGCTTACAGCGAAGTCTGCACGGATAGTGCCAGGAGCCGCTTCTTTAGGGTTAGTTGCGCCCAGGATTTCACGGTGAGCAAGAACTGCGTTTTCACCTTCAAGAACTGAAACAACAACTGGACCAGAAGTCATGAACGCAACTAAGTCAGCGAAGAAACCACGTTCTTTGTGCTCAGCGTAGAAGCCTTCAGCTTCAGCTTGAGTCAAGTGTTTCATTTTAGTTGCAACGATTTTAAGACCCGCTTTTTCAAAACGCGCGAAGATTTCGCCGATTACGTTTTTAGCAACTGCGTCTGGTTTAACGATAGATAATGTACGTTCGATAGCCATGATTGGCTCCTTAAAGTCAAAGTTGACAGAAATTTTGCCGCATTATACCGAAAAATGGGCTTTTTTCTGCGTTTAATCTGTAAAAAAATCGGTTTTTTGAGGTCGCTGTTAACGTGCTTCGTCAATCCATGCCATTTGAATGGCTTCTAACAGACCCTCGGTTGACTTGGTCGGATCATCTTCAAAATCTGGAAGTGCACAAACCCAGGCATGCAGGTCAGTAAAACGGATCCATTGCGGATCGACATCTGGATGTGCTTCATACAGTTCAATGGCGATATCGATGCTATCTGTCCAACGTAAACCCATGTCTATTCCTAAGGCAGTTTAGTGTGATGCACTACTTTAGCAAATTTTGCAAATGCTGTACCAGCTTTGACAGGCCGTACCGCCGGTGAATGGGCTATAGCGCAATTTCCAGATACGGCGCAGCCGAAATAATGCCACTGGCCACCACACCGCCAATCAGTGCACCGACCGCCACATCACTTGGATAATGCAGACCCAGCACCATACGTGATAGCGCCACCAGAATGGTAAAAGGTAACATCAGCACCAGCAGTAGCGGCTGAATATAGCCCAGTACCGTGGTAATCATGACTGCATGCAAAGTGTGACCGGAAGGAAAACTAAAGTGATCAAGCGGACGCTCGCCCAGGCGGATCACCTGATGCACCTGATAAGGACGCGGACGCACGGTTTTGCTTTTAAGCAGTTTATAGATGCCTGTACCGACCGATCCACCTAACAGCAGGTAGATAATCTGTAATCCATACAGCAGACCCTGCCATAACCAGACTGTGGCCAACATGACATACCAGAATAAACCGTCGCCTAAACGGCTCACCACTTTAAAGAAATAAGCCACCCGCTCGGAGTGGGAAAAATGATTGAGATACAAACAGCCTTTCAAGTCGAGATCAAGTATTCTTATTTTTGCATTTTTAAGTTTCATTCTATGCTCTCCTTTAAGCTTGAGCTTAAAATCTAGGTCGTCATATGCGACTCCTGCACCACCCGATAAAGTGCCTGTTCAAATTGTTGGATCGGATATTGCCAGCCGATATGCTGGGTAGATTCACGGGCTTTTTTACCCATCTGTCTTAATACTTTTGCGCTTGGTAACTGATAAATCGAACGCATAATTCCGGCGACATCACCCAGTGGACTAAGCCAGCCGGTTTCATCTTGCTTGACATGCAAATTGGCGCAGGCATAGTCATACGCCACGACTGGCAAGCCGCTGGCCATGGCTTCAAGCACCACATTGCCAAAGGTTTCTACCTGGCTGGCAAAGACAAACACATCTGCACTGGCATAAGCTTCAGCCAGTTTTTGCCCGCTTAAGCTGCCCATAAAAATGACTTCGCCATCGGTGTTCAACCCTTCCAGACGTTTCAGGTCTGGGCCATCGCCTACCACCACCAGCTTGGTTGGATATTTGGCAATGGACTGCATAGCCCGATAGGCATCAATTACCACGTTCACTTCTTTTTCTGGCGACACCCGGCCCACATAAAGCAGGACCCGGGTCTGTTCATCGGCGCCCCAACGTGAACGTAAGGCCTCTGAACGATGTTGTGGTGAGAACCTGTCGACATCGACCCCACGACCAACGACCACCAGTGGACCTTCCACACCAAACTGGCGTAAAGACTGCTCGGTATCAGTACTGGGTACACAGGTCAGTTGCGTATTGTTATGGAACCAGCACAGATAACGCTGGATCGGTTTGACCAGAAAAGCCAGATCAAAAAAGCGGCTAAAGTCCTGAAAAGCAGAGTGGAAACCGCTAGATACCGGAATCTGCTTGGATTTTGCTACCTGTAACGCAGCCAGACCCAGCGGCCCTTCGGTCACCACATGCACGATATCTGGCTCAAACTCATCCATGGCGGTAGAGAGTTTATACAGCTGTGGCCAGCCAAACTGCAGATGACCATATTTCGGAATAGACTGCGCCTTGACCAGACATTCTTTGTTGGGACTAAAATCGGTACAAGGTTGTTTTTGTTCAGGACGAATCAGTAGAATTTTGTGTCCCAGTTTTTGCAATCCTTTGCACAGCTGTAATAATGAATTGGCCACACCATTAATTTCTGGCGGCCAGGTTTCTGTCACTAACGCAATTCTTAAACGAGGTCGCACCAGCTCTTCAATTTCAATGACTTCATTAATCGCGTTTTTTTGTTTTTCCTGTTTAAAATAAAATTTAAAATTCTCAGGAATATTAGGCGACTTTAATACCAGTGTGCGTGAAGACGCTGACATCCGCGTATTCCTCTGTTGTTGTTGTCTGCCCAGCATAATCCTTACAGTTTGCAGTTTTATGATAAATTCATGAAATTAATTTCATACTTGTATCAAACTCGTGGTATTGCACCCGCCTAGTTAAAGGCTTGGAAAAATATTCGATATTTCCAATATTTAAAGCATAATTAAAACATCAAATTAATATAGAGACTGTCCCGGTATACACCGGCAGGTGTTCTTGCCGTTGGACGTTCCATTAATTGAACCAACACCACAAATTTATCTTGACCAGTAGGGGCCTGACTAAGCGGAACATTCCAGCGTGAAGAACTGGCGCCACTAATATTCATCTGGGTTCTGAGCTTATAATTCTTCTCATTCACCAGATAACTGCTGCCTGTACTATTCACCAGATTTCGGCTATTAAATTTAATAGCATAACGACTATCACAATTCACCGAAAAGGAAGTCGCAGCCTGACTTAAATAAGAGGCATTCAAATTCAATTGGGTTGCCGTTAAACGCTCAATTTGGCATTGTCTCGCATGTGCCAGAGACAGACTGCTGATACAACAGACTAAAAACAGTACACTCGCTTTCATCACCCCTACTCCTTTTATTTACACACAAGTTCAACCGGTACAGTTATATCTTGTGCCTGAGCTGAAACCTGTAATACAGCGCTACAGGTTTGCGCCTCTCGGGTTTTAATCCGGACACTATAATTCCCTGGAATCAAGCCATATAAAGTGACCGTTCCATCCGAACCAATCGGATAAACCTCGCCACCTTCATTGTTAATATGCAGCTCTGATCCCGGTACAAAACTGCGATTTTGGACATCTACCGGCCGGATACGAACCTGTTTAGCATGGAAAACCGGGAAATTGATTTTGTAGCCGCGCTGGTTTAACGCGGTAATTTGTTTACTTGAATAAAGAATTTTATCTTCGATAGGTAACTGATTTTCATCAAAGGCAATGTCGTATTTCACATAAGGAATAATGTCATGCACAAAGGCATAGCCGTCTTTGTTGGTTTTATCGACATAAACCAGTGAGCGTAGAATATCAATATCTTGATAATCCCCGACTTTGACCAAACCAAAAGCATGTTCAACAATTTTGGTAAAACTTAGCTGATTACCCAGCCAGACAATAGCACCACGATAAGCCAGTTGCGAGTCACGCGTTTCCTTGCCCTGAACATGGTAAAAATCTAGATCACCCACCTTGGTTTTCAGCAGGCCATTTACATTATAAAGTGTGTCATCATTGCGATGATTCACACCGACAGCATAGTCAAAGCCGACCTGACTCGAGTCACTTTTTACCAGCTGCAGGTTGGTGTTCTGGTCTGCAGACTGACTAAAATAGACGGATTTATCATTATCAAAATTATAACTAAGAGATAATATCCCGCCAGAATCTTTACGATCGCCAAAGGCATTGAAATAACTGAGCCCGACAGCAAATTGGCGTCCAAAATTCCGGTTAAATCCGACATTGATCACCCGCTGGTTCTGCTGTTCAAATTCAGGATGATCATAGTATTTCTGTTCAGCATAGTTCAGATTAATATTGTGCACATAAGGCACATTGGTCAGCCCTAAATACACCAGATTTTCAAATTTTGGATAATTCGAAACATTGTCCAGATCATCGCCTAAAAACTTAAAATCCCGTTCGGTATACTTGGAACTGGCACCCAGTGAAAAATTCCCGAAATCTTTGCTGGCGGATAAACCATAGGAATAGTTCATCTGATTCCGGTCATCATGCGAGGCCATGACCACACTGTCTACAATTAAAATATTACTAATGGCCTGAGTCCACATAACCCCTGCATTCTGAATATCTTCACTATAGGACAGGTTGGTTCCCAAGGTGGTTGCGTTAGACAGCCCCCTGCGGTAAAAGCCATTAACAAAGAAATCCCGATAATCGCTACTGTCCAAATTGTAGTTATAACGCAGCTTACCTAAGGCAATATTATATTCATCTAGGCCATCACGTAATAAACGGTTAGTGACCAGCACTGGAAAAGTTTGCACACTGCGGTTACCTAAAACATCTTCAACTACAATTTGTGCATCACCCGCCTGCTGAATTTGCGCCCCTGTTTCCAGCATGTAATCACCCGGGCTGACTTTCTGGCTATAAATGCTCACCCCGTTAATAAACAGCTCAACAGTAGATGGAATACGCGCGCTACCCTGTAAGGTTGGAATATTCCAATAGACAAAACTTGGACGCTCGGTGTAGTTGGTTCCCCAGTTTAAGCCGGCAAAACGCAAAGAATTAATTAACGGGTTATAGGTTGTTGTGGTATCGCCCAGGGTTAGACGGGTCATGCTTTCTGGAAATTCCAGATCAAAACTGCTATTTAAACGTACTACCTGCTCCTCAACAGAGGTATTCTGATACAGCACCGAATTCTTGAGAATCCAGTAATCTTTAAAGATCCCCAACTCGGCCAGACCACTATAAGCTTCATTTGAATCGCTGTTGGCATAGACCCAGTCATAATTCATAAAGCCACCAAAACTGGCTTTTTCAGGAATCACTTTCTGGTTAAAAACGTTTAAATCGGATTGAAAATAGTGACTGGGGATGGTTAATTTAATGGACTGCGATGAACTATCAAAAACCGCTTGAATATCGCCTTCACTGACCAGACAGAAATCCGCACGCTGCTGATGTTTCTTTAACTTTTGCACTTGAATTTGCCGTTCGGACAGCACATCACAACCCATATAATAATGCTGCCCTTCTGTGATTAAAATAATATCAGTATGATGATCAAGTTCATTAATCCACAGATTGGCAAGACTTTCTTCTACCGGATTTTCATTCGCATTCGCTGCGAAGCTAAATAAAATATGAATAACAATAAACCACCGATTTTTTATATTCATCGCAAATTCCCCCTATACCGCTAGTCCGAGAATTTAAGCTCCACCATGTTATCGTTCTTATCCGTAAAAAATTGGACAGTATACTTTTTTGGATCTGCAATCTTGGTTCCATTTAACTCATAGCTGTAATTCATTTTGGCCAATAAGTAAGCCATAGTATCGGCCTTAAACACTTCCTTCTTATTGGCATCAACAATCTTCAAATTATTAATCTGAACATGCGAATTGGCCTGATTTTGTGCAACCAGCCGGTTATTCTCAATATTAAATTTAACGTTCGTATCTTCCTGCTTACCGACAAATAAAGGCAGGTTAAAGCTGAGCAGAAAGTTAACTGAAGTTTCTTTCACGGCCTGTGGAATTTCTTCCACCAGAATGCGCCATGCACCCTCCTGATTACCGGTGAGTACCGACTCTAAAGGACGATTAAAACCAACACGGATAGTCTGTTTGCCATTCGGCTGCAGAATAAAGTTTTTGGGATTTAAAATAAGGGTGTCATCTGGTACCAAAACATTCTCACCATTGCCTTGTTGCGTCCATTTAAAGGCTTTAATTTCAAAAATTTTTGCTTCAGTTTCATCTGTAGATTCTAAAGTAAGCGTTGTGGTTCTTTGTTTAGCCTGACTGTTGATATACATCTGAACCGGGTCAATAGAAACACCTGCATAACTTGCAGATGCATAACACAGCGATGAAACTAAAAAGGCTATTATTTTTTTCATATTATTCCCCAGCTTTTATAACGAAAAAGCCTAACTTGGTCCGAAGACCAAGTTAGGCGAAACACTAAATTAGTAGAACACTTTGATTTTATAAGTGTCTGAATATGTACCTGCACGCTGGAATGGAGCTACTGCCGAGTTAGTAACCGAAACAGTATAGACATCATCTGCTAGACCAGCATGGTTACTGCTACCCCAAGCAATCGCACCACCACCTGTTTTTGTTGTTGTGATTGTAGTTGGAATACGTACTGTGCCATCATCTTCATGCTTAACATATGTACTTGCATTGGTACCATTGTTTGCAGTTGTAATATTTAATACATAGTGAGTATTACTTCTTACTGTATAGTTAGATGTTTTGGTACCACCGGCTTTGCTCAACTCAATTGCTGATCCGCCTTTAATTTCACATTTTTTTGGAACTTCTAGTTTAATTGGAATATCTTTTTCACAACCTAAAGTTGTACAGTTATTCCAGTTATGTTTACCACCTGGTTTACCAGCTGTTTCAGCTTCTGTTGCATAAATTGCTGATGAGCAAGTACCTGCAAATAATACCGCCATAGCTGTTTTAATTAATGTAGACATGTCGTGTTTCTCCATAACTTTAATATAAGACCGTTTTTCTAATCACTTACCCAAACCAGAATGTCTTTAGACTGATTAAAACCCGATCCTGAGCAAGTCCTTTTATTGTAGGTATTCCACAGAAAAAACCATCTATACTGGATTTTTCACACAAGGCTAAGTATTTATTTTTTAAAATTATTTTTCTTGCTTAATCGACTGTTTTTGGACTAATTCTCTTTTTTTGGTGACCCAAATTCTCCTTGCTACTTGGGTCACTATTTTTAGGGAATTTTTTTCTAACCAGTTTTTTAAGATAAAAACAAATAGATGTTTTTTATAAGAAATATTAAATACCCTTAATAAACATTCCTTTACATTTATTACACTTTTTTTTAGTTTTCCCTAGAATATTGGAATTTTCCACCAAAAATTAGTTGAAATTTCACATATTCTTAAGAAGCCTGACAATTTAAACAGATTGTTTGATTGTTATTTTAAATATAAAATACTTAGTAATAGGGATAGCCTTATTCAATAAACTGTTAGGGAGAAATAATAAAATACATAAACCCCATCAGAAAAAACCAAAGCAGCCCAATCTGTTTTATTCCTGATTCATTTTTTACTTTTTTCGCATTTATTCATTTTTCACTCGATTTTAATCTGAGTAAAAAATAATTCTTCTAAATAAAAGTATTTTTCAGCCAATTTAGTGACCCAGCGTGATTAGCCATCTCACTCAGTACAGTAGTTATTTTTGGGGCAGATGATCTGGCAGCGACGTCAAAGCAGCACTTTAAGTGAAGCGTAAGAAGTAAAAAACAGTGTTTTGTATGAAGTACAAGGAAGAAAAGCACTCCTTTGAATGAAGCAAGGCACACAATATTAAATGTAAAAAAACCACTCTAGTGAGTGGGTCTTTGCGTTCAAATCAAATGATTCGAGAAATTAGTTCTTTTCTTTGTCTACGATTTTGTTTGCTTGAATCCAAGGTATGAGCAAGCTCAGAACACTGTTCTGAGTGAAGTGCAAGGAAAGAAAAGCACTGCTTTCTTTTCTTTAAGGCACGGAAGTTAACTTAACTCAGTAAGCTCTATTTTTAAATGACATAAAAAAGCCCCTGTGAAACACAAGGGCTCTTTGGCTCAGAAATTAGAACTTAGTTCTTTTCTTTATCAACGATTTTGTTTGCTTGAATCCAAGGCATCATCGCACGCAATTTAGCACCAGTTACTTCGATACCGTGAGCAGCATTTTGACGACGACGAGCAGTCATAGATGGGTAGTTTAAAGCACCTTCCTGGATGAACATCTTCGCGTATTCGCCAGATTGAATACGTTTAAGCGCATTACGCATTGCTTCACGAGACTGTTCGTTGATGACTTCAGTACCTGTTACGTATTCGCCGTATTCAGCGTTATTTGATACAGAGTAGTTCATGTCCGCGATACCGCCTTCGAACATTAAGTCAACGATCAATTTAAGTTCGTGTAGACATTCGAAGTAAGCCATTTCAGGCGCATAACCCGCTTCAACCAGAGTTTCGAAGCCCATTTTAACCAGTTCAACTGCACCACCACAAAGAACCGCTTGCTCACCGAACAGGTCAGTTTCAGTTTCTTCACGGAAAGAAGTTTCGATGATACCTGTACGGCCACCACCTACGCCTGAAGCGTAAGAAAGTGCAAGGTTACGTGCGTTACCAGAAGCATCTTGGTGAATCGCGATTAAGTCAGGAACACCTGAACCACGTTGGTATTCAGAACGTACAGTGTGACCAGGTGCTTTAGGTGCAACCATGATTACGTCTAAGTCAGCACGTGGAACAACTTGGTTATAAAGAACAGAGAAACCGTGAGCAAATGCTAAAGTTGCGCCTTGCTTGATGTTTGGCTCAATCACGTCACGATAAAGTTGCGCTTGGAACTCGTCTGGAGTCAAGATCATCACCACGTCAGCTTGTGCAACTGCAGCAGGAACTTCAGCAACTTTAAGACCTGAATTTTCAGCTTTTTTCCAAGAAGCTGAACCAGCACGTAAACCAACAGTTACGTCAACGCCAGAATCTTTAAGGTTAAGCGCGTGCGCGTGACCTTGTGAACCGTAACCAATGATCGCTACTTTCTTAGATTGGATGATAGATAAGTCGCAGTCTTTATCGTAAAAAATTTGCATTGCTGTCTCCGCTTAAATGCTTTTGATTCCTGTCCGCTAGGGCAATTTCTTTATTCAGCTTGCTAGCGCCTCTCCCAGCCGGGAGAGATGAATTCGTTGTTAAATTAAATAGTTAAAACTTTTTCGCCACGTGCGATACCCGATACGCCTGAACGCACCACTTCCAGAATGGTGTTCTCAGCCAACGCATCAATAAAGCCATCAAGCTTTTCTGTGGTACCGGCAATTTGAATGGTATAGGTCGTTGGTGTCACATCGACCACCTGACCACGGAAAATATCGGCAGTACGCTTGATTTCATCACGTGCTGAACCCAGTGCTTTGACTTTAATCAGCATCAGTTCACGCTCAATATGCGCACCTTCAGACAAATCTACCACTTTGACCACTTCAACCAGCTTGTTCAGCTGCTTGGTAATCTGCTCAATTTTGTGGTCATCACCATAAGTAGTGAGTGTCAAACGTGACAAAGTCGGGTCTTCAGTCGGTGCTACGTTCAGCGTCTCAATGTTATAACCACGTTGAGAGAACAAGCCCACTAAACGAGAAAGCGCACCAGCTTCGTTTTCAACGAGAACGGAAATAATGTGTCTCATTCTGTACGCTCCCCTTTTCCTAACCACATATCTTTCATGGACTGACCGGCAATCTGCATCGGATAAACGTGTTCAGTACGGTCAACCATCACGTTAATAAATACGCATTTATCATTGATGGCCATGGCTTCAGCCAGCTTCGATTCAAGCTCATCGGCATGGTCAATCTGGATTCCCACGTGACCATACGCTTCCATCAGCTTGGCAAAGTCAGGTAAAGACTCTACATATGAGCTTGAGTGACGACCTTCATAGTTCATATCTTGCCACTGTTTTACCATACCCAAGGCACGGTTGTTCAGGCACAGAATTTTCACGTTCAAACCGTATTGCTTACAGGTCGACAGTTCCTGAATACACATCTGGATGGATGCTTCACCAGTAATACACACCACCTGCTGGTCTGGATACGCCAGTTTCGCAGCCATTGCATAAGGTAAGCCTACACCCATGGTGCCCAAGCCACCCGAGTTGATCCATTGACGTGGACGCTTATATTTGTAGTAAAGCGCACCAAACATCTGATGCTGACCAACGTCAGAAGTAATAATGGCCTCACCATTGGTCACTTTATCTAAAGCTTCAACCACCTGTTGTGGCTTCATGGTGCCATCAGTTGGCTTTTCATATTTCAGACCATGAACTTTACGCCATTCATTGATCTGCTCCCACCATGCTGCAATCGCTTCAGGATTTGGCTTCGACACATTCATCTGTTTCAGCTGTACCAGCATCTCCTGGAGTACAGGTTCAACTGCGCCCACAATTGGAATGTACGCCATGATGGTTTTAGAAATTGTTGCCGGGTCAATATCAATATGAATGACTTTAGCATTCGGACAGAATTTTGCCGGGTTGTTGGTGACACGGTCATCGAAACGCGCACCGACACACAGAATCACGTCTGCATTGTGCATGGCCATGTTGGCTTCATAGGTACCGTGCATACCGAGCATGCCGATGAATTGCGGATCATCACCCGGGAATGCGCCCAAGCCCATTAAGGTATTGGTCACAGGATAACCCAGAATATGCGCCAACTCAGTTAACTGTGCTGCGGCATTGCCCTGCACCACACCACCGCCTGAATAAATCACTGGACGTTTGGCATGAATCAGTTCATCAATCGCTTTACGGATTTGACCTGAGTGACCACGATGTGGTGGTTGATACGAACGCATCTTCACTTTTTCAGGATATTCGTAGGCAAATTTTTCTGCCGGATTGGTCGCATCTTTTGGAATATCAACCACAACCGGACCAGGACGGCCAGATGACGCGATATAGAATGCTTTTTTAATAATTGATGGAATTTCGCTGGCATGACGCACCTGGAAACTGTGTTTTACGATTGGTCGGGAAATCCCCACCATATCGGTTTCCTGGAACGCATCTTCACCAATTAAATGAGAAGCAACCTGACCTGACAGAATCACCATTGGAATGGAGTCCATATAGGCTGTTGCAATTGGGGTAACGGTGTTGGTTGCACCTGGACCTGAAGTCACAAGCACCACACCGGTCTTACCGGTTACGCGCGAGTAAGCATCAGCCATATGGCCTGCTGCCTGTTCATGGCGCACAAGGTAATGATTGATTTTGTCTTGTTGAAAGAACGCGTCGTAAATGTGTAAAACGGCGCCGCCTGGGTATCCAAATACATGTTCAACGCCTTCGTCCGCTAATGCACGAACGAGCATTTCACCACCAGATAAAAGTTCCAACGTGATTCACCCTAATCTTAATCACTGCGAAATGGGAGGCATTTGCAGCGTTTCATTAATTCATTGTTGCACTGTTATAGCACACATATTTCATAGTTTTCATCGCAATAGGAAAAATTTGTGATCTGATTGCTGATTGAGCAATATGAGATCTAAAAACATGTTGGGATAAACACGTTTCACAGCTTTGTTCAGCTTCTCGGCTAGAGAAGTTGCCCATTGCATGACATGACACTTATTCGAAGGGTGATCGATCTAAGGCATATAAAACTAAAGACAGCATTTTTGTAGTTTCGTCCCCTAAAGTCAAGTTTAAAAATTGGCTTTTTTCCTAAACTTGGCTGTGTGCCTGTTTTTTAAACATATCTGGTTTTCAAGCATTACATAGAAAAATTTAAATTTCCGTTATAAAACATGATATTTCATGTGTTTGCCTTTATTTCACATAAATTTTAAATATAAAATACATAAAAAAAATGAATGAATTTTATTAAATAAAAAATCGTTTATTTATAATTCACTCATCAAAATGGATCATTCTGTAGCAGTAAAATGGTTATTTCAGATACAACAGTCGAGGATATTCAGGCGCAGATTCATGCTGTTATTTTTCATCTTCCAGCCTAAAAATTAATCAACTTTGGCGCCAATTATTGCTAAGATAACCGCGCAGATTGATCAGCTGAATACAGCATGAGGATAACAAGATGAATCGCTCTATTTTAACTTGGGGATTATGTTCAGTAGTCGCACTGGCCAGCGCCAATGTGATGGCCAAACAGTACTACAAATGGGTCGATGCCAATGGTTCAACCCATTACACCACCACCCCGCCACCGAAAAATGCCAAGAAACACGGCAAAGTCGATACTTACGGCTGGCGCAACTCTGCCCCAACGACTTCAGCGCAAACGGCGGCAGCGAATAATACGCACAGTCCAACCACAGCACAGACAGCGAACACGCCAGCAACCGCTCCCGAGATGGATTCACAGCAACGTGAAGCCAATGCTGCCCTGCAGCAAGCCCAACAGGAACGTGCCAATCCGCAAGTTTTTTAAGTTTCTGCTTGCTCTGGCCCGATCAGTTAAATTTTTCCAGCAGAAACCGCCGCGCAAAATTCACTTTTCGCTGCATTTTGCGCTATGCTGTGCAACAAACTTTTAACCGTAATTCATTAATCCGTTTATGACTACTCATATTGACCCTGAATATCAAGCCAGTGCGATTGAACCTCAAGTCCAAAGCGACTGGGAAACTCGTAAAGCCTTTAAAGTTGCCGACACTGTAGAAGGTCCACGTCGTTATATCCTCTCGATGTTCCCTTACCCAAGTGGCAAACTGCATATGGGTCATGTGCGTAACTATACGATTGGTGACGTGATCAGCCGTTTCCACCGCTTAAAAGGCGAAACTGTACTGCAACCGATGGGTTGGGATGCCTTCGGTCTACCTGCTGAAAACGCAGCGATTGCACACCAGGTTGCACCAGCAAAATGGACTTTTGAAAACATTGATTACATGCGTAATCAGTTGAAAAAACTTGGTCTATCGATTGACTGGGATCGTGAATTTGCAACCTGTACACCAGAATACTATCGCTGGGAACAATGGTTATTTGTTCAGCTTTATAAAAAAGGTCTGATCTACCGTAAACTTTCAACGGTGAACTGGGATCCAGTGGATCAAACCGTACTTGCCAACGAACAGGTTGAAAATGGTCGTGGCTGGCGTTCAGGTGCATTGGTTGAAAAACGTGATATTCCAATGTACTACTTCCGCATTACTGACTATGCGCAAGAATTACTGGACGATTTAGACACGCTGAAAGACGGTTGGCCACAACAAGTGTTAACCATGCAACGTAACTGGATTGGTCGCTCACAGGGTATGGAAATTACTTTCCCTTCAGCGAATCCAGACGTGTATGCAGATGGCTTAACAGTCTTCACAACACGTGCCGACACCTTAATGGGTGTGACTTATGTTGCTATTGCAGCAGAACATCCGATGGCGCTTAAAGCAGCTGAAACGAATCCAGAACTTGCTGCATTTATCGAAGAATGTCGTATGGGTTCAGTTGCAGAAGCGGATCTTGCCACTGCTGAGAAGAAAGGCATGGCAACAGGTCTTTCTGTAAAACACCCTGTGACTGGTGAAGAAGTTCCTGTTTGGATCGCAAACTATGTGCTGATGTCATACGGTTCAGGTGCGGTGATGGCAGTGCCTTCACACGATGAACGTGACTTCGAATTTGCCAATAAATATGGCCTCACCATCAAACAAGTGATTGATGCCAAAGGCGCAGATGATGCGGAATTTGACGCAACTGAATGGCAAGAATGGTACGGCTCGAAAGAAGGCAAACTGGTTAATTCAGGCGAGTTTGACGGTTTAGACTTCCAGGGTGCATTTGATGCATTCTTGGCAAAACTTGAACCACAAGGTCTTGCCAATGTCAAAGTTCAATTCCGTTTACGCGACTGGGGTGTATCTCGTCAGCGTTATTGGGGTTGTCCAATTCCAATGATCAACTGTGACACTTGTGGTCAAGTGCCAGTGCCTGAAGATCAACTTCCGGTTGTACTTCCGACTAATGTTGTGCCTGATGGTTCAGGTAACCCACTCAATAAAATGCCTGAGTTCTACGAAACCAAATGTCCATGCTGTGGTGGCGACGCACGTCGTGAAACAGATACATTGGATACCTTCGTAGAATCTTCTTGGTACTATGCACGTTATGCTTCTCCAGACTTTACAGATGGCATGGTGAAACCTGAAGCGGGTCAAACCTGGTTGCCTGTGAACCAATACATCGGTGGTGTGGAACACGCGATTCTGCACTTGTTATATGCACGTTTCTTCCACAAATTGATGCGTGACGAAGGCGTGGTACAAGGCAACGAACCATTCACCAACTTGTTAACACAAGGTATGGTACTTGCCGATACTTATTACCGCGAGTCTGAATCAGGTAAGAAAACTTGGTTCAACCCTGCCGACATCGAACTTGAAAAAGACGAAAAAGGTCGTATCACGTCTGCGAAATACAAAGGTGATGGTCAAGACGTCATTGTTGGCGGCCAAGAAAAAATGTCGAAATCGAAAAATAACGGGATCGACCCGCAAGCGATTATTGACCAATACGGCGCAGATACGGCTCGTGTGTTCATGATGTTTGCAGCCCCTCCTGATCAATCTTTAGAATGGTCTGATGCTGGTGTTGAAGGTGCAAACCGCTTCCTGAAACGTGTATGGCGTTTGGCAACTGGTTTCCTTGAACAAGGCAACAATGCATCAAACATCGACAAAGCTGCGCTTTCTACAGCAGCGCAAGACTTACGTCGTAAAACCCATGAAACCATCCAAAAAGTGGGTGATGACATCGAACGTCGTCATGCATTTAACACTGCCATTGCAGCGATGATGGAGCTTCTAAATGCAAACAACAAGTTTGAAGCGAAAGATGACAATGACGTGGCTGTGGCTCGTGAATCCATCACCACACTTCTGACTTTGCTGGCACCATTTGCACCACACTTAAGCCAGACTTTATTGGCTCAGTTTGGCATTGAGTTAACCTCTGCTCAATTCCCGACTGTGGATGAATCTGCATTAACACGTAATACCCAAACCATCGTGGTTCAGGTGAATGGTAAGCTTCGTGGCAAACTTGAAGTGTCTGTCGATGCATCGAAAGATGACATTTTGGCACAAGCGAAAGCATTGCCTGAAGTGCAACAATTCTTGACTGGCCCAACCAAGAAAGAAATTGTGGTGCCGAATAAGTTAGTGAATTTGGTGGTTTAATTCCTTAGGTTCCCTCTCCTCTCAGGAGAGGGTTAGGGAGAGGTGAAATATTAAAAGCCCCCTCATCCTAACCTTCTCCCAAAGGGAGAAGGGAATATAAAGGAACAATCCCTCCCTTGCGAAGCAATGCTTCTCACCCTTTAAAAAAGGGAGGAGAACCCATTTTTTATAATATGGACCGTGGAAGTCCCCCTTTGTAAAAGGTGAGCCATATATGGCGCAAGAGGGGGACCTTTAAGGACGAATCCCTCCAAACCTCCCTTTACCAAAGGGAGGCTTAAAAAACACAAAGCCCGTTGCCAGTCAACGGGCTTTGCACATACAATCAAAACCTCATTTTATTTTTCGCTTGATTCAGGCCAACACAGAGGACAACACATGCATTTGGGCAAACGTGTCGCAGCTATTGTACTTACATGCGGTTTAGCTACTAGCCTGGTCGGTTGTGGTTTTCATCTGAAAGGCACCAACCCAACCGTCGCCCCGGTGGCCTATTCGAAAATGCGTCTGGCGCTGCCTGCCCAAGCGGAAGAATTACAGGAAAAACTGTCGATTTATTTGGGTGCCGCCGGTGTCCAGCTCAGCAATAGCAATGATGCCTATCTGCTGCGGGTACTCGACTATAGCCCGCGCCGTCTGGAATTAAATGGCAAGCTGGTCGAAACCATGCTGCGTTTAAATGTGACTTTCCGTATTGAAGATGCGCAAGGCAATCCGGTGACTGAACCGCGTACCGTAGTCGCCACCCGAAGCTATCAATATGATGTCGCAACAGTGAACACCGATGATCAGGAACAGAAATTCCTGCGTGATGTGATCATTGATGACGTGGCTCAGCAAATCGTACGTCAGATTTCATCAAACCGCTTACCTGCCGCATCGACCAGCCAAACTGCTGCACCATGAAACTGGATTACTTACAGGCCCTGAAACGGATTGATGATGCCCGGGGAGCCTGGGTGCTGCATGGTCAGGAACCACTACTAGAACAAAACCTGATCGATGCTTTTCGCCAAAGCTGGCAGAAGCAGGACATTGAACGTCAGCGCTATGACATTAGCAGCGTCAGTGACTGGAAAAATGTCTTTAATGCCTTAAACAGCCTGTCTTTATTTTCCACCCAACTGGCAGTTGAAGTGCATGGCAACATCAAGCCCGATGCCAGCAGCTTAAAACTGCTGAAAAGCTATTTACAACAAGACAGCAATAACCTGCTGCTGGTGGTCATGCCCAAGCAGGATGCCAGCAGCCTCAAGTCAAGCTTTTTCCAGACGGTGGAGGCCAATGGCGTTTGCGTCGCCTTAACGGCAAATTACCCACGTGACCGACAGCAGATTTTAGCAGTTGAAGCGCAGAAACTCGGGATTCAACTGGCCAATGATGCCTGGCAATGGCTGGAACAGCATCATGAACACAACTTGCTGGCGGCCAAAAACAGCCTGATGCGGGTGCGCGATACGTTTCCGGACCTTGAACATATTCAGATTGAGCATTTATATGCCTGCCTGCAAGACCAGTCACGCTATACCACTTATGATTTAAGCGATGCCCTTTTAGCCGGAAATCTGGCTCAATCTATCAAGATTTTTCAGTATCTGACCGCCTCTGGCGAGCCGATGAGCCTGATCTTATGGAGTATCAGCAAGGAAATGCGGCTTCTGATGCAACTGTTTGAGCAACCACAGAATGCTTTGCAACTGGGCATCTGGAAAAACAAGGTCAGTACTTACCAGCAGGCGGTACGCCGTTTATCGCCACAGACGTTTTTAAGCTGGCCGGCGCTGTTATTAAATATTGATGCGGCCATTAAAGGCGTCAGTCAGGACAACCCGGAACAGCTGGTGCAGCAAGCCATTGCCAGTCTCTGTGGTCGGCCTTTATTTGCCGTTTAACAGGATATCCGGACCTGCATAGAATAATTATCATTTGCAATGTCTTCAAAATATTCACGATTTATCCTTAATTCGCTTTTATAATTCCGTTTAATTCTTTTTACCTGTTTCGATGATCATGCCTAAAATAAAACCAACCAAACTCGCGCTTGCTGCGCTGGCCATTGTGGCACTTATTGCTGCAGCCTGGTTCTTTTTAAAACCTAAACAGGAACAGCCACAGTACATTACCGCTGCCGTCAGCCGTGGCGATATTGAAAATTCAGTACTGGCCACCGGTGTCCTTGAAGCCACCAAAATGGTCAGTGTCGGCGCCCAGGTGTCGGGACAGGTCAGAAAAATGTATGTTGAACTCGGCGATCAGGTCAAACAGGGCCAGCTGATTGCCCAGATTGATTCGGTACGTCAGGAAAACGAATTAAAAACCGCAGAAGCCAGCATTAAAAACCAGCAGGCCCAACTGGCGGTGCGTCAGGCCAATCTTGCCAAAGTCGAAGCTGAATATCGCCGACAACAGGCCATGTATGACCAGGATGCGACCTCACGTGCAGAACTGGAAGCCGCACTGGCCAGCTACAAAACCGCACAGGCCGATATTGCTGCCATTAATGCCCAGATTGAACAATCCCGCTTAACTTTAGCCACCACACGTGAAGATTTAGGCTATACCCGTATTGTTGCACCCATGGATGGTACGGTCGTGGCGATTGTTACGGAAGAAGGTCAGACTGTAAACGCCAACCAGAGTGCGCCGACCATTGTCAAACTAGCCAAGCTCGACACCATGACCGTAAAATCGGAGATTTCTGAAGCCGACGTTATGAAAGTGGAAGAAGGCCAGCGTGTGTACTTCACCACCTTGGGCAACAGTGAGAAAAAACACTACGCCACCTTGCGTCAGGTTGAACCGGCACCGAATTCAATTAACACCGAAACCAGTAACAGTTCATCCACTTCAAGCTCTGCGGTGTATTACAACGCCCTGTTTGATGTTCCGAATGAAGATGGCAAATTGCGTATTGACATGACCGCACAGGTGTCGATTGTGCTGGATGAAGCGAAAAATGTCCTGATGATTCCAGCGGCAGCCATTCAGGCCTCTAACCGTCCACAGCGTAGCCGTGCCCCGGGTGCAGATCAGGCGCCGGCTGAACGCGGTGCATCTGAAGCTCGTGGTCAACGCCCGGCCGGTGACCGTCCTGCGCGCTTAACCCTGACCGAACAGGAACGTGCCCTGATTGATCAAGGCAAAGCTGCACTGGCAATGGTACGTGTCTTACAGGCCGATGGCAGCGCCAAACCGCAACAGGTCCTGACCGGCTTAAATAACCGCGTTAGCGTTGAAATCATCAAAGGTTTGAAAGAGGGTGATCAGGTCATCATTGCCGATGGTTCAGATACCTCAAACGATGGCGCCAAACGTAGCAACCGTGGTGGTCCTTCCGGCCCAATGAGAATGTAAGCATGAGTCAACAACAGCAACCTCTACTCGAGGTCAAGAATCTGACTCGTGAATTCCCGGCAGGTGAATCAACGGTGCAGATTCTCAAGGGTGTCGATCTGGCAATTTACCCCGGTGAACTGGTCGCAATTGTCGGTCAGTCCGGTTCGGGTAAATCGACCCTGATGAATATTTTAGGCTGTCTGGATAAACCGACCTCGGGCAGCTACCGCGTCAATGGCCGTGAAACCCGTGAACTGGAACCCGATGAACTGGCGCAGTTACGCCGTGAATATTTTGGTTTTATTTTCCAGCGCTACCATCTGCTGGGTGATTTAACCGCAGCGGGAAACGTTGAAGTCCCGGCGATTTATGCCGGTGCCGATGCCGATGAACGTCATCAGCGTGCAGAAAAACTGCTGACCGATTTGGGTCTGGGCGAGAAAACCCAGAACCGTCCAAGCCAGCTTTCTGGTGGTCAGCAACAGCGTGTTTCGATTGCCCGTGCACTAATGAATGGCGGCGATGTGATTCTGGCCGATGAACCAACCGGTGCACTGGACAAAAACAGCGGCATTGAGGTGATGCGGATTCTGCGCGAGCTGAATGCCCAGGGTCATACTATTATTCTGGTCACCCATGACCACAATGTCGCCAAAAGTGCCAGCCGGATTATTGAAATCAGTGACGGGAATATTATTTCCGATCAGCCGAATACGCCAGAAACTGACGATGCCCCCCTAGAAAAACAGCAACTGCAGCGCAATACGCAAAAGAAAATTTCGTCCTGGCGCTCCGCGGTGGACCGTCTGGGAGAAGCCTTCCGTATGGCCTTACTGGCCATGAATGCACACCGGATGCGAACCTTTCTGACCATGCTCGGGATTATTATTGGGATTGCCTCGGTGGTTTCAGTGGTGGCACTCGGCAATGGTTCACAAAAACAGATTCTGGAAAACATCAGCAGTCTGGGTACCAATACCATCACCGTGTATCAGGGCCGGGGCTTCGGGGACAATTCACGTTCCTCTCAGGTCAGAACCCTGATTCCCGCAGATGCCGATGCGCTGGCGGAACAGCCCTATGTCGATGGGGTCAGCCCGTCGGTGAATACCAGCGTGACCGGACGCTTTAAGGAAATTGAAGCCTCGACCACCGTGAATGGTGTGAGTGAAGACTTCTTCTATGTACGCGGTCTGGATTTTAACAGCGGTCAACCTTTTGACCGGAGCAGTGTCCGCACTCAAGCCCAAGACGTGGTGATTGATACCAACACCCAAAAGACTTTCTTTAGTGACGGCTCTAACCCGGTAGGTCAGGTGATTTTACTGGGCAGCGTACCCAGTCGGATCATTGGGGTGGTCGATGCCCAGCAAGGCATGGGCGGTAATGCGGATAGCCTGAATGTCTATCTGCCCTACTCCACCGTTTTAAGCCGGATGCTGGGGCAATCGCATGTGCGCAGCATCATTGTCCGGATTAAAGATGAATATCCAAGTGCCACCGCAGAAAATGCAATTTTAAGCCTGCTGGTCCAACGCCACGGTGCGCAGGATGTCTTTACCCAGAATGCCGACAGTATTCGGGAAACCATCCAGCAGACCACTGCGACGATGACCCTGCTGATTTCAGCCATTGCCGTGATTTCTCTGGTGGTGGGTGGTATCGGGGTGATGAACATCATGCTGGTATCGGTTACAGAGCGGACGCAGGAAATCGGCGTTCGTATGGCGGTGGGTGCCCGACAAAGTGACATCTTGCAGCAGTTCCTGATTGAAGCCGTACTGGTCTGTATTTTAGGTGGTATTCTCGGGGTGCTCTTATCTTTAGGGATTGGACAACTGATTACCCAGTTCGCCGGCGGGACTTTCCAAATGGCTTACTCGACCACCTCCATTGTGGCAGCCTTTATCTGTTCCAGCCTGATCGGGATTGTGTTTGGCTTTATTCCTGCCCGTAACGCTGCCCGTTTAAATCCCGTCGATGCCCTGTCTCGAGAATAAGGATACTTTCATGCAATTGAATTTCAGTAAACTTGCAACCGCCTTGCTATTGAGCAGCAGCCTGGTCGGCTGTGCGGCGGTGGTGAAAACCCCATATCAGGCACCCGCTGTGACTATTCCAGGCAGTTTCCAGAACAGTAAAGCGGTTAGCCAGCAGGTGCATGCTCAGGTTCAGGCCGATCAGTGGTGGACGCTGTTTAAGGATGCCCAGCTGAATGCCCTGGTTGAACAAACCTTGACGCGCAATAGCGATCTGGCAGTTGCGGGGATTAACCTGCAACAGGCTCGTCTACAGGCGGGACAGTCTCAAAGCCAGCAAGGGATCCGGATTGGAGATGCCAGCATTTCAACCGGGCACCGTTTTAGTCTGGATGGCGATGGTAATGCCTCGACCGGAATTTCTCTGGGCTATCCACGCTTGAGTTATGAACTGGATTTATTTGGCAAACTGGCCAACCAGACCGAAGCTGCGCGTTGGGAAGCCTTAGCCACCGAGCAGGATTTACAGGCCACAGCACAGAGTTTGATTGGTACAGCAGCAGAGCTGTATTGGCAGCTGGGCTATTTAAATGAACGTTATCAGGTGGTCCAGCAAAACCTGGCGACCGCACAAAAAACCTATGAACTGGTACAAGTACAGTATCGGGCTGGCGCGGTATCGGGTCTGGATGTAACCCAGGCAGAACAGTCGGTACAAAACCAGAAATCGACCTTAAGCCAGATTGAGCAGCAGCGTGTAGAAACCCGGACGGCCTTGGCAGTTTTATTAAACATGCCGGTGCAGCAACTGAATGTTCAGGAACCGCCGCGTTTACCACGCACGGCGCTGCCGGAGATTAGTGCCGGTTTGCCGGCAGAATTATTGGCGCGTCGTCCGGACTTACAGGCTGCCGAGTTACGCCTGCGTAAAGCCCTGGCCAATAAAGATGCCAATCGGGCCAGCTATTATCCATCGATCAGCTTGACTGGCGCACTATCAACAGGTGTGGGTGCCTCTACCTCACTAAGCAGTGCATTGCAAAATCCGGCCTTGACCTTGGGTGCTGGATTAAGTCTGCCATTTTTACAATGGAATGACATGAAACGTGATTTACAGGTCAACGAACTGGAATATGAAAAAGCGATTTTGCAGTATCGCCAGACTCTATATGCCGCCTTTGCAGATGTGGAAAATGCATTATCGGCACGTAATGAGCTGGATAAGCAGCTTGCCTTGCAGGCACGTAATGTTGAACTGGCGGAAAAGTCTGAACGGTTGACTGAAGTCCGTTATCGTAACGGCGCAGTGGCGTTAAAAAATCTGTTAGATGCACAGGAAACCACGCGTAATGCCCGTTTGTCTTTGGTACAAACCCGTCAGAGCCAATACAATGCTTATGTAACTTTATTGCAGGCGCTGGGTGGAAGCCCGATTCAGCAATTGCCTTAAATTTATGGAATAAAAAAAGCCCGTAAGGGCTTTTTTTATATAATTAAAGATCAATAAAAAATTTATTTTAATTACTTATCAAAATAATCTTCAGGATAGGGATCAGCACCTATTAGATTTTTTCTATATAACATAACACTTGGGTATATCCCTTCACTGTCCCAAAGCCCTGAATTATAAAAATCCTGTTCTTTTACATCTGAAAAATTCAATTTTTCAAATACGTTTTCTGAAAGTTCAGCTAAATATCGAAGATTGTTTTTACCCAATAAAAAGTATCCCATAAATAAAAATGAAAAAAGAATACTTGATGGATAGAAAAGCATTACATTAAATTTAATTTTTTCAACTGAAATATCTTCAATTGCAAAATATTGGGCAACAATTAATATACTGGAAAAGAAACAAAATAATATCGATAACAAAATTGCATTTTTTACTAAAGATAAATAAGTCTTCTTTTTAGATCTTCCCATCTCATATGGCATATGTAACAAACCTTTTTTAGGATCTAGAACTGCATATACAAAATGATATCCGTCCTCTTGTTCTTCATTAATAACCATAATTAGAGGAGTATTATTTTCAAACTTAACACCTGTGAATTGTCCAATGACTCGGATACCGTTAATCTCACCTCTAAAAGTCTTTCCATCTCTACCTTTTGCAGCTAATGCCATAATGGGCACGTTACTCATTAAGGAAGTACTTCCGACTAATGTACCAATTAACGCAGTATTAGCTGCTTGTTGATTTAAATTACCAATAGACAAAATTTTAGAATCTTCTACTTTAAGATTTTGAATCTTGCCTTCAATTTTTATCATTTTTCTTCTCAAAATAATCCGCTGGATAGGGATCTTTTCCAATCAAACTTTTTCTATAATCCAAAACACTCACATGCAAACCATTTTCATCGATCAGATATGAATTAAAAAGATTTTGATTTTTGGGTTGTTCAAACCCTAATATTTCAAAAATTTTCTCGCTGTAACGCCCTAGAAAACGTACATTATCCTTACCAAATAAAAAGCTAAATAGTAGACCAAAGGAAAATATAAATGACACTAAATAAGAGATTATTAATTGATTTTTAAAGTCAATAATATCTTTACCATTATCAGGATTTAAATACCCTACCAGAGCAATAATAGTTAAAAAAATACATGAAAATATACTTAGTATTATTGCCCATTTAAGTAAATGTAAACAATGCTTTTTAAATGAACGCCCAGAATCATACAACATATGAAGTATTCCCTTATTTGGTATTAATACTGCATAAGCTAAATGAAAGCCTTTATCTTGCTCTTCACTTAGGATGGTAACAACTTGGTCCCCTTCATTAAATTTTACTGTAGTATATTGCCCAATGACATCAATCCCGTCTATTTTACAAGTAAAGGTTTTTGCTCTCCTACCTTTTGAAGCAAGAATTAATATTGGGGCCGCACTTAAAAGTGAAGTACTTTCTGTCAACACTCCTAGCAAAGCTGTAGTTGCGACTTGCTTACCAATATTTTTAAAAGGCTGTATAATAGATTCTTCACATTTAAGACCTTCTATTCTACCCACAATTTTTTTTGCATTAATCATTTATATACTCTGTAAGGCCTCACTAAATGCCTTATCCTCCTCCAATATATTCTTAAATTTACTTTTATTTAGACCAAAAGCTGATTTACTACACCAACTTTCAAGTTTGCTATCAAAATAGTAGTTTTTAGCTAGCTCGTACAAAAAGGTTAATCCTAGTCCAACCCAAGTTAACCTAGCTGCCCATTTTACAACACTAATTAATAAAAACTTACTAGCAGCATGCGCAATAATATTTTTTTCAACATTTTTTAAAATATATGATTCCACAACTGAAATTTGTGCTAGCCCCCCGAAACCTATTGCTATCAAAGCTAATGAATTGATAAGTTTTACAACTAGAATTGCTTATAAGTAACCATTTTTTTCTTTTGATATAGCAATTGAGTCGCTAATGAATTACTTCGAACAGTTAAACGTTTAGGCAGGACACTATGGAAAAAATGGTCAGGCTATCATCGCCGCAGTTTGGTAGAAACCAAGATGCATTGCATCAAATTATTAGGCGATAAATTAATGGCAAGAAGCTTTCCTAGTCAGGTGAATGAGATTCATGCACGTGTAGCAGTCCTCAACAGATTTACGGAATTAGGTCGACCACTTACCCAAGTTACGCCTTAAATTTGGCTCAATTAGGGGCGCTTTGCATTTCAAATCTTTGTGCAACAAAACCTACATCTTCAATAAGCATTCCATCGCCAATCGTTCCTGCTCCCACAACAACCGTGATGGTTAGGAAAACAGAAACTAACATATGTAACCAAATTATTTTTAGAAGTATTAAAAACCTAAATAAACAATAAATTTTGCTATATATTTCGATGTAAACATTGATGTTATAAATACAAGAGAGACAAGAGACAAAACTTCATTTCTGATAATCTGTTTTCCAAACTTTTCACATAAATAAATGACATTATCCTGATAAAGGTTTGGATACAAGCTTGGACTCTTTTCTCCACGTTTGGCGAAATATGACATCTTCTGTTTAAAACATCTATGCTGTACAAAATATGAGAACCACATCAAGGAAAATATAAAATTTAGTTGCATTACCTTTTCAAAAGAAACTCCCACCTCATCTAAATACTCTTCGATACCATAGATTCTTTCAGAAAGCTCTTTACTATTTTTCTTTATAAATATGTAGTTATATGTATATAAAACTAACATCAGCAAAAGACCTAACCCCATTGAGCAAAAAAAGATCCAATAATCATAAATTAATGTTTGATCTTTCATTCACATATCCCTGTAAAGGTTTTAACCTTGTCTTCAGCAAATTCACTGCCATATTTACCACCGAAAAGATACCTACTCCCACTTCAACAGCAGAAATCTTGAAATAAAGAGGTGCTGATATGTATAAACAACTTATTTAAGATATTAAAAACCTAAATAGACAATAAATTTTGCTATATATTTCGACGTAAACATTGAAATCCCAAAAAATAGAGAGACAAAAGCTAAGACCTCATTTGTGATTATCTGTTTTCCAAACTTTTCACATAAATAAATGACATTATCCTGATAAAGGTTTGGATACAAGCTTGGACTCTTTTCTCCACGTTTGGCGAAATATGACATCTTCTGTTTAAAATATCTATGCTGTACAAAATATGAGAACCACATCAAGGAAAATATAAAATTTAGTTGCATTACCTTTTCAAAAGAAACTCCCACCTCATCTAAGTATTCTTCGATACCATAGATTCTTTCAGAAAGCTCTTTACTATTTTTCTTTATAAATAAATAGTTATATATATATATAATTAAGACCAAAGAAAGAACCAAAATTATTGAGCCATAAGCAATCCAAGCTTCATAAATAAGTTGCTGATCATTCATTTACATATACCAGTAATATTTTTAGATAAATCTTCCATATATTCACTCCCATATTTACCCCCAACAATAATACCCGTTCCCACTACAACGGCAGTTACTGTCAAAGAAACAGGTAAAGATATAGTATACCCAACTGCTCCAGCCACAGCACCAATAATATAAATTATCCCCCGTGCTGCCACTTTTCCTCCCAAGCCACCAATAGCCCCTCCTGCGGCTCCCCCAGCAATCTTACTACCTTCAATCATAGCCACTTTCTTCGTAAGCTCCATATCTCCCGTGTTGTAGGCATCCATTGTATTTTTAAAGAAAATCGCAGCACCTAGACCAATCACCAATTGCTTACCCATTCTTAAACCGATACTGATTTTCCCTAAATCGACGATCATCTTATCGTAATGCTTCAAACCACCTCGTACAGCATCTGAACGTATAAGAGAGTCCGTTTTCATATACTTTCTCATTAAAGGAATTTGAGTCTGAGGCTCAACAATATGCATATCTTTGAGTGCTGTACCCAACTGGCTATAAAGTGAGGCATATTTTTTCTTAAAATCTGAAAAATGCTTTGGGTTCGAATATTTAGATTTCATTAGCTGTTCACTTTGATAAACAGCCATAATCGCATCATTGCTTTTTATCACTTTTTCTAGTGATGTTTCTTTCATGACTAGAAGCTCATTCTTTTTAAGCTTTCTATCTCGCTCGCTTTTTTGTTCAGCGCTATCTACAATTTGCCCCGTTCTTTCTTCAACTTGATCTAGTAGATCATCATCACCTTGACAGTATTCCTTCCTAAACTCATCAACTGTAACGACTTTCTTTTGGTCACTTACATTGGCTAATGCCATTTCAGTAGCATGTGACCAATAATCGTACAAAAGTTCATAATTTGCAGCAAAAAATGCCGCATCAAAATTTGAGGACTTTCTCAATAGCTTCAATTTTTCTTCGACGCTGCTCGCTAACCGCTTATATTCACTCAGCTTAAGATCATTACCATATTTATTTGATAAAATGACCACCTGACACGGCTTAAGCACAGTCATTGGTCCATTGGTTGATAACCCTGGCAAATGGGCATTATTATTTTTAAAAATAGAAAATTCTTTTGCCGTAGGAGGGTATGCATAGATACGTTTTAACAATGCATCGACAGTCTCATCTTCTCGAATCAACAACCAACCAACTTCCATACCTTCTTTTATATAAACTTTTTGGATTTTATTTTCTTCTATCGGGGAACTTTGCGCTTGATGGTATTTAAACTTGATCTCTGTAAACTTTCCGCTTTCAGATTGTGCTAAATGTGGAAGGATTGCGCCTTGATACCATTTATCGTCTAAGAAAATATCAACTTGAACTACTGCAGTATCATAATTCACCTCAATTTTATGGGTTTTCATAAACTTATTAAAAGGTGTCAGTTTAGATACATAGGTAGATTTAGCTTCAGATGTTTTTGCTGTAATCACATATTTCAAACGTGGCAAAGCAATATGTTTTGGCACATTCTTTAATACAGCTTGTGCAAGCTTAGGTTGAGGATACTTTGCCATCTTAGTTATCCAATTTCTTTATTTTGTCATTGATTGCATGTAGATAGTAATTCTCTTGCTTATCAGTGACAAATGCCTGAGTCAAGCCATTCACATCTGTTTTTCCATAGCTTACATGCCCTTGATCATTCATTAACATGTAAGAAGTGAAAGGCAACAACGCTTGTGTTTCAGTATCTCGCAATTCAAATTGTATTTTGTGTAATCCCAATTTAGGCATTAAAGGAATGGTTGCATGAACATTTTCACCACTCTTAAACAAATGCTGCCCCGCCTTTACCTCGAATTTTCCGCCTGTGGTCGGAAAAATCCCCGAGCCATTAATCTTGATTTGTGAACCACCGGCGGTCAGATTAATTTCGGTTGGACTGGTAATATAAACCGCATCTTCCGTCGAAATAATTTGCACCCCTTTTCTGGCAATAAGATCTGCACCATCACCCTGTGCCTGAATCTCGACTTTGCCTTTACCCGCATATAAACGTGCACCGTCTTGTGCTGCAAACAGGCTTAGTTTCTGGCTGGCATGTGCAATCAAAGACTGCTGCGTACTCAGGTTAATACTCTCTCCGGCACTGTGACTGATCTGACCATCAGCAGAGAGATGTACATCTTGCTGGCTACTTGATGGGTTGATCCTGATCATTGTATTCTTGTTGGGTCTCTCGCCCTTCAAAATCAATTTGACGGGTAATACGTTTTTGACTATCACGGCTGTACCACGATTCACGTCCATCTGCTAAACGAGTACGGTAGGTAAATCCATTCAGATCAAAATAGTAATA
Organism: Acinetobacter sp. YH12132; assembly: GCF_013418645.1. Lineage (NCBI taxonomy): Bacteria > Pseudomonadati > Pseudomonadota > Gammaproteobacteria > Moraxellales > Moraxellaceae > Acinetobacter > Acinetobacter sp. YH12132. The sequence goes on along the minus strand of NZ_VPBR01000010.1, from coordinate 10,075 downwards.
GGTCGGGACATCGTAAGCGTCATAAACAGCGACTTGGCGTAAGCGAGGATGCCATTTGAGTTTGGTATGGTAACTACCATCATCAGCCCATTCTTCAATTGCTTTAGCTTTGGCTTCAGTTGATTCATAGCGAATATTTTGCCCACGCCCTGTACGATCGGTATAACGTGTAAGTTGATGGAAATGGTTGTATTCATAGTTTCGGACATGACCATTTTCATCAGTAGCTTTTATCAAGTTGCCTTGTGTATCATATTGATAACGAACTAAAGGCTCAGCCTGTTCATCAACAAATATTTTTACAAGTTATCTTTTATAAAAAAGGTCAATCAAGATAAATACTGCAAAAGTAAGAATTATTAAAAAATTTATAATCCAATTGATAAACATCCATCGATTGTGATTTTTTCTAAATTTATCAATATTTTCGATATAAGCATTAGGAGTCAATTTCATTGGAGTTTTTTTATCTCTAATACTTGGAAATGGTTTTTTTTTATTATATTTAAAAATATTATTTAATATTAACTGAACATCATAAGTTGTCAAAAAAAAGAAGGTGGTTACATCTAAACTATTTAATATCCCTTTAGAAACATTCGTTGTTCCATAATATAAATTTAAAAAATCATCCCTATGTTTTTTTATATAAATTTTATTATAAACAATAATAAAAACAACTAAAAATGCACTAAAAAAGATTGCTATAATCATAGTTGCAACCATAGGGTCCTCTAATAAATTAGACACCATTTCCTGATAAACAGACATATCAGAACTCTCTTTACACCTAAATTTTTAAGTTAAGAATTTTAAATAAAAAGTATTATATAAATTAGAAAAATAATAGCCAATATATATGTTATATAAAAAGATATCAGATTAAAAATCAGCCACCCCTTCCTATTCTTTTTAAATAATTCAATATTCTCTTTAAAAGCATTCGGCGTCATATAAAATGGTTTAGCATGAGAGTCATTAATAGAAGGGAAACGTATTTTTCTCGATGAAATCACTTCAAAAGAATAACGCATCAAAAACCAATATGCGACAACAACCAAATCCCCACCTACTCGATTAAAGATGACTCCATTATTCCTCCCAAAAAACAAATCAATAAAATCATCTTTATAAATCGAAATATAAATTTTATTATATATATATGTAAAAAACATTAACAACAAATTAAAAAGAATAATTAACATAACAAAATTCATTAAAATAGTATTATTTTCAATCATTTCTTTCATCACGAATAAAACCTCATTCATAACTATACCTTTTAATCACACACACCCGTATATTTCCTAGCAACTTGTGTCCCACCATAACTACCAGCAAATCCACCACCAACTCCTAGCGCAACCGCACCAATACCTGCACCAACAATACCACCAATCGCAATTGATGCTCCACCTGTCACAGGTGATAATATTAAGCCAATCTTCGCTCCCGCCATAGCACCTAATTCTGCTTTACTCAATGAGTTCACAATTTTAAGATTATCACCTAATAAAGCTTTCATTTTTGCTCCAAATGGATACTTATCTGAAGGTTGCTCATATATTCTATTAGAACAACCTAATTGAATTAATAAGGAAGAAATTAATATAATTTTCCAAAAATCATTCACACAAATCCTCGCCCCATTTATTATAACTATAAGAGGCTTTGTTGCATAAATATGTAAGCATCTGATTTAAATAAATTTAATTTTGGATCAAAAAATAATCAAAACTTTTAAAATCATATAGTTATGAAATCTTTGTGCAACAAAGCCACTATAAGATATAGCATCAGAATTATAATCAGTTATATTTAGTTTACCTCCTTGATAATCATAAACACCAATTGCAGTAGGGCTAACAATATTAATACTATTATTAGCTCCTAAACAATATGTATCTACCCCTTGTCCATGCCCCTTTAATATCCAACCATCTTTTTCTAATTGATTAATTACTTTTTTCAATTTATTAGGATCTTTTTCAAATCTAAAAGAAGAAATTTGGACTTCTGCTTTACGTATTGAGTTCACAATTTCAAGGTTATCCCCTAATAAAGCTTTCATTTTCACTTCAAATGGATATTTATCATAAGGTTGAGAATAAATTTCACCACATCCAGTAAATATAAAAAGTATAAAAACAACCAAACTCAAATTATTTAACTTCATACTTATTTGCCCCTAACTAATCTCTTAACTTTATCTTTACACTTAAATAATTTTTTTCTACTAAATATTTATTATCAGTAATTCATTTCCACAGTACAATGTTCCTTGTTCTTGATAATACATACCAATATTCCTTTCTTTTTCAATTGAAGGGCTTTGTTGCATAAATATGTAAGCATCTGATTTAAATAAATTTAATTTTGGATCAAAAAATAATCAAAACCTTTAAAATCATATAGTTATGAAATCTTTGTGCAACAAAGCCACTTTATTGCAGGCGTTGGGTGGAAGTCCGATACAATCATTAATTTGAAAAAAGCCCGTAAGGGCTTTTTTTATATTTCACTCATTTTTAAATTTATATTCAAGACCACTAAAAAAATAAATTCTTTTCAATGTATACTCCCAAACAACTAGAATTAATAAAATTACTGCATACATATATAAATTTGATTTTATCCCATTCATCATTTCACCAGCATCAAATCTATATAAAGGATTCAATATAATAAAATAAGGACCAATCACAAATACATATGAAACGAATATAATTTTAAAAAATCTTCCATCACCCCAAACTTTTCCATTTGCCAACTCAAAGTCACATGAAAACTGATCAAGATTATCATCAATGATACTATTATTTTTATACTTATGTTGCATATCTTTAATTTTACCAATAGATAAATACAAATCAATCACCATAAAAACAAGCAAGCAAACAAAAATTTCAAACCATCCATTTTTTACAGTTAAATAAATAGCCCCAAAAGAATAAAATAAAATAATTGAAAAAATTAATAAAACATATTTAAAATAGTATTTTTTATAATTAATACGACCTAATACTAAGAAAATACAACCCAAAAAAATACTAGCTAACAAGTATTTTAAATATCCAAATTGCACATAAGACCAAAAAACCAAAAGTGAAAAAAAAGAAATTATAAAAATTGACTTATTAATTAATTCAAATTTCTTCATAAAAACCTCAATTTAATAACCAATTTGGTATCGTATAATTAATACCAACTATCTTACTTATAGATTCAATTAGTTTCTTAATATTGCCAGCAAAACCATCTTGAACTTTGTTTAAAAGGTATTTTATTCCACCAGTGAAATTTAAATAATAACTATCGAGAGCGTCAATAAGAAATCCTATTACAAAACCAACTATTAATCCAACGGCTAACACAGCTACGAATGGAGCTGTGACACCCACGAAAGCTGTAAGAATAAAAGAAGTAACCAATGTTGTAAGTATGGTACCTATAACTGTTTTAACCGCTACTCCAACAAGAGTAGAAATTAGATTTGTCCAATCTTTATTTGCTTTATCAGTTGATAAATGCTCAATAACTTCTGAAGTTGCTACAATAAAAAAACCTATTAATGCACCTGTTTTTATTGATTTCCACGTAATAGGCTCCTTTACAGGAATATTGTTCATAACCATCTTTTTCTTGAGGTGCCGAATTGCATTCATATTCATTTGATAACGTAAGTGAGAAAGCCCCAAAAAAAACAACATCAATGTTTTATTTTGAGTTTTGACAGCGATTAGAATATCTTTAGCAGCAACACCTATATTTTTAAAAAAGGGTATTAAATATTTATTTATATAATTATCTCTAAGTGCATTCTTTGCAATGTCTGTGGTTCCTGTTACTGTTGCTGAAAATACAGGTACAATCCCATTATCCCATACAAAATTTGTAAAAATTGCATTTACAATTATTGCAAACTCTTTATCGCTACAAGTTTTTAGATCTTCTAGATCATACTTTTCTCTAAACTTCTGATCATTACAATTAGTTGAAATAGTATATGTTAAAAATTCAGCTTTTTGTTGTGGTGCATCCTTAACACCTTTTTGTGCATCTTCCATCAATTTTTTTGCACCACTAGAGGGTGGCTTTGGTAATTCAAATTTACTCTGTCCAAAAGATATTGTTTCATTCTCATTTGGAAATTTAGCTACATTTATTGTTGCTATAGCCTTCTTAGTTTTATAATTTTTAATAATTAAAATACCTTTAAATTTCTTCGGTATTCTAATCGTTATTTCTTTACCATCTTGCCAAGTTACTGCATTTTGAGAATTTAAATTTGGAGCAATAAGCTCTCCCAAGTCTTTTCGTTCGAGTTGATAAGTGGTACCCGCGACTCTACTAATACTAATTACCACTTTCCTATATTCATTCAATCTTTGTGCTACTGTCTTACTTTCTTTAACAGCTTCTTCTGTTTTATCTTCCCAAAAGACTTTTTCTAATGATATTTCTCTGTAATGGAACTTAGATCCTATAGGAATGACTCGTGGTGCAAAAGTAGTTGATATCTCATTTGATTCTTTACCATCTTTTTTCACAACTTTAAGATGAATTCGTGCTAATGGACTTACATCTGTAAATAGCTTTATAAATTTTGCTTTAACTTGTTTTGGATAACCACCATCTAAAAGGCTTGAAGGCTCAGTTGTATATGTTTTTGTTAATCCATTTTTAAGACTATTAGAGAGCGTTATGATCCCTTTTTCACCTGTTGGCTTAAATTCAAAATGGTATTTAATATTCTTATCTAAATTTATAGCTTTAGGTGCTGTAAATTTAACTTGAATATATCCTTTTTCAACGTTTACGGTTTTTATACTCGTTTTTTCTCGCGTATTCTCAGTGCAATTTTTAACCACATAAGTTGGTATATCATAGGTATTTGTTTTTAGATTAAATAACTCTACCCTAATATCTTCTGATTTTTCAGTTGATATGACTATTGTTTCCCCTGTAGAAGAGGTTAATAAATTTTCCTTCAATATCTTACCACTTGAGGCAACAATCCTATATTTGGCTCCATCGAAATTTTCCCAATGTCCTGCTTGATGTCGATATCTAATAATAAATTTTGCTGTGAAAGACATATCTTTACTCTTCATTAAATTTTATATTTGAATCAAAGGTAGTATCAAAATGTATAAATATTTTTTCTTGGATATCCGTTTGAAACAGACTAGTTTCACCCTTGGCATTCGTCTTACCAGTTTCAATATTTCCACTTTCAAAAAATGCCATATATTTAATATTAGGCATTGGTTTCCCTATATCATTTCTTGCAATAAATTTTTTGGTGAATTTTTTAGTAATTAACTCAGGGAAACTAGGTAAATCAACTACTAGCTTCTCTCCACTAACAAAACTATGCTGCCCCGCCTTCACCTCAAACTTGCCACCCGTGGTTGGAAAAATCCCCGAGCCATTAATCTTGATTTGTGAACCACCGGCGGTCAGGTTAATTTCGGTTGGACTGGTAATATAGACCGTGTCTTCCGTCGAAATAATTTGCACCCCTTTTCTGGCAATAAGATCTGCACCATCACCTTGAGCCTGAATCTCGACTTTGCCTTTACCGGCATATAAACGTGCACCGTCTTGTGCTGCAAACAGGCTCAGTTTCTGGCTGGCATGTGCAATCAAAGACTGCTGCGTACTCAGGTTAATACTCTCTCCGGCACTGTGACTGATCTGACCATCAGCAGAGAGATGCACATCTTGCTGGCTACTTAAAGCAATAGAGTTTGGTGCGCTAAGAATCATTAAGGCCTGTTTAAAAGCAGCGGCTTTATTTTCATCCTGCTGTTCGATCTGCTCTAAGAAGCTCTTTAAGTTATCGAGAACCTCTAAAGGATCGGTCTGCTGATTCTTGGCCACTTCACTTAAAGCTTGGGCATTGTTCAGTGAGCCTTCAATCTGACTCTTGGCTTCGCTGGCATCAAGATGGTTACCTTCTGCCTGTGCCTGTGGATGAGTGGAAATCAGTAGCCCTTCTCCGGCACGAACTGCACCCCACTGATCGGTTCTCAGCTCAAAACCTTCACCCCGGCCGTCACTTTCGGCGCTGGCTTTGGGATGGCTCAAGTTCCCCAGGTTCAGTTGGGTCGCACCATGGCTGCTTTGCAGCTGGGCTGAAATCTGCTTCGGAGTATCATCAAAGCGCAGCTGGTTAAAGCCACTGCCTTCAATTTCCTGTGAGCGGATACCACTGAGTTTTTTGGTGTCGGGTAGCTGGCCTAGGGTATCAAAGCGGGTTGGCGAGCGTTCTGCTTCATGTAAACGCCCCACCACAAATGGCCGGTCGATGTTACCGTCAAAGAAGTCGATCACCACAATTTCATTAATCCGTGGCAGGAAACGTGCCCCGTAGCCTTCTCCGGCCCAAGGTGTCAGTACATCGACCCAGGCGGAATCGGTGTCATTGTCATTGCTACCGGCCCCACCATCATGCTGATGGTCATCACTGCGGGTAAACAGGAAGCGGACTTTAATCCGTCCCCATTCATCGACATGGATGCTTTCGCCAGCAGGACCGACTACCCGAGCACGCTGCGGATGGGCTGCTGGTCGGTGCTGTAGTGGATGGTATTCCGGGACGGTGCGGATGTAGCGACGTTGCAGGGTTAAGGTATTGCCTTGACGTTCATCCGGGTGTTGTTCGTGTTGAAAGCTAAAATGGCTATGCCAGTGGCTTTGACTGAGTAACTGGTTAATCTGCTGATTGAGGTCTTTGGGTAAGTTGTTCTGGTTATAGAACTGTTTGCCGGTAATTAGAAATTCTTTGTCGGCTGCGCTGTGCTGGTCAATTTCCGGGTGTTCATTCAGTTCAAACCAGTAGCCAACCTGGGCATCACGGACGGTGGAATGGGCGCTGAAGTATTTGGATTGCAGGTCGTGGTAGTGACTGAGGTTCTGGTTCAGTTTGTCCAGCTGGTTATTAGAGGATGCGGTGGCCTGGTCTTCGCCATTTAAATCCTGCATCCAGGCCGGGCTGATCTGCCAGGCTTGTTCCAGGCTGAGGCTGGCATTGTCCTGATTATGGCTGTGCTGGTGTTTGCTTTGCACTGAACCGGCGCCTTCTTCCTGGCTGAGGCTGTCTGACTGCCAGCGTTGTAGATGTACGGCAGTCGGTTGCAGGCTGCGCTGGGCAATCAACTGGGTGATGCTGTCTAATTGTTCGGTGGCACTGGAGCGATGAAAGCGGATACTGCGACGATTTAAGGCGCTGTACTGGCTGTTATCATCAATCAGGCGCAGTTTCTGGGCCTGAAGCGGGCTGCTGGAATGTAAGACCTGTAACTGGGCTTCATCAATCAGCCAGTTAATGCCTTCACTGCGCCAGAGCCGGGTCAAAAAGTCATAGTCGGTTTCATTGGACTGCATGATAAAGGGACGCACATCCAGTTCCTGGGTCAGTCCGGTTAAGTCCAGGGTCAGGCTGGCGGCAAAGAGCGGGCTTTTGTTTTGCCATTCTTTAAATAAGATCTCACTGACCTCGCGCACGCTTTTATTCATAAACACGCGGCTATTACGGCGTTTATGCCAGAGTGCAGTCGGATCTTCTAGCGTGAGTTTATAGAGGGTGAGTGAGCCATCACTTTGGCCTTGCGCTGCGGCGGTGATGATGCCGCTGCTGCGAAACAGCTGGCCCTGATCAGTGACCTGATCGATGGCAACTTGCGCGCCGATAAACTGTTTTAACGGAATCTGGGCATTGGTCGAAAGACAGATCAGTTCGGCATGTAAACCGTCATTGAGCTGGTGTTCACCGTCGATGCGCTGTAAAAAAACATCGGTATTTAAGGCAGGCTGAGAAAATTGAATATGGAGGGCACGTTTTTGTGGGCTGAGGCCTAATTTTTCTAGTGCTGCAAATATATTGCTTGGCATCATTGTTCTGTAATAAATAGCTAAAAAAAAGTGTGGCTATTTTATACAAAATAACCACATAAAACATCGCTTCAACCCGGCCGCTTGTTTATCAATATGTAACTATCCGATAAAAAGCCAGCACAGGTTGAAACATTCCGACTTATTCTGCGTCCATCATGGCGGCGCTCATACCCACAGTATTAAAGCCAGCATCTACATACAGAATTTCACCGGTAATCCCGTTGGCCCACGGTGAGCACAGGAATAATGCAGCATTGCCCACTTCTTCAATGGTGACATTACGTTTTAATGGGGCAATTTTTTCGTTGGCATCTAACATTTTACGGAATGACTTAATTCCTGATGCAGCCAATGTACGGATTGGACCGGCAGAAATGGCATTAACACGAATGCCTTCAGCACCCAGGCTAGAGGCTAAATAACGCACCCCTGCTTCAAGCGAAGCTTTGGCCATGCCCATCACGTTGTAGTTTGGCATTACACGCTCAGAACCCTGATAAGTCAGGGTTAATAAACAGCCTTGACGCGCCTGTAATAATGGTTTTGCGGCACGCGCCATCGCAACAAAGCTGTAGGCACTGATGTCATGCGCAATTTTAAAACCTTCACGGTCGGTCACGTCGGTAAAGTCACCATCTAAGGTATGGGCTGGTGCGAAACCAATTGAATGCACCACGCCATCCAAACCATCCCAATGTTGAGCAAGATCGACAAAGACCTGTTCAATTTCAGCATCTACCGCAACATCACAAGGAAGAACAATTTTAGAACCAAACTGTTCTGCAAATTCATCCACACGTTTTTTCAATTTTTCATTCGGATAGGTAAAAGCCAGCTCTGCACCTTCACGATGTAAAGCCTGAGCAACACCAAATGCAATGGATAATTTACTCGCAATACCCGCGATTAAAAAGCGTTTACCCGCTAATAGTCCTTGTGCCATGTGAATCTCACTCATATTGATTTTGCAGTATCATGCCAATTCTGAGCCAATTCGGAAATTGCATAATGCGCCTTTTTTTCAATTCCTCCGAAGAAAATAAAAATCGCGCAAAGGTTGCGCGATGTTAATGTCGATAAATGCAGGGAAGTTAATCATTGCTTTGCAATAAGCCCAGCAAACGCAGGAAGGAATAATACATCCAGACCAAGGTGGCCAATAAGGCAATGGCGCTCAGCCATTCCATGCTTTTCGGTGCACCTTGTGCTGCACCGGTTTCAATCAGGTCAAAGTCTAGAATCAGGTTTAAAGAGGCAATCACGGCCACAAATGCTGCAAAGCCAATTCCAAGCCAGTTGCTTTCAAACAGATAAGGAATACTCGACCCCAAAGCCAGACTCAGAAAGATTTGCACCACAAACACCATCGCAATCGCAATTGAGGCCGACATCACCACCGCCTTAAATTTTTCAGTGGCGCGAATTACCCGAGTACGATACAGCACAAACATCACCAATGTGGTCACAAAGGTAGCCAGCAAGGCCTGTAATGGCACACCCGGAAACTGCAACTGGAAGATCACTGAAATCCCGCCCAGAAAGGCCCCTTCAAACAGCGCATAGGGAATGGCCAGCGTGCGCGCTGTATTTGGCTTAAAGGTGGCCACCAAAGCCAGAATCAGTCCGCCAATGGCACCGACAATTGCGCCGGCATAGGCAATAGAAAGATTGGCGGTCAGGAAACTGTAGAAAAACAGGCCGATGCCCACCACGGCGGCAATTAAAGTCAGCAGGACAGATTTTTGGATTGCTCCCTGCACGCTCATCGGCTGGGCATAATCACTCGACACCTCAACGCGTGTCAGGATCGGGTTATTACTTTGCATGATTTAAGGTACTCCGATCATTGCAGCAAATGGGTTTTGAAATACTCATTGCTCCTATCATAAGCGCGCAGCTGCATCCTGTCTAAATAATCACCAAAAAGATTACATCTTTATAACGGGTAATATCTCTGGATCACATCCGAATAACAGCAAATGAAAAACGATAGAGATAAAAAAAGAGGCCCAAAGCCCACTGCTGTCCCATAGTTTGCTTTAAATAAAAAAACCTGAGTCCTAACAGTTAAAATATGAGTGCAAACAAACACTTTAACGACCAGGATTCAGGTTTTGTCACATCAGAATACCGTATTTCATGAGCTAATTAAACCTGTTGTGCGACAGGATTT